>CAZPED010000571.1:0-3062 GCA_964585335.1 uncultured Planctomycetaceae bacterium
CACTGGCTGCGCGAGCCGGCGCTGCTGGCCCGCGTTTGGCCGCGACTGGCCTTTGGCATCGTGGCGCTGGTCGGCATTGGCATGATCGTGGCGCTGCCGATCGTAGCCCACGTGTACCTGGCCGACGATTGGCAACTGGGGGCCATCGGGCTGGCGCCGCTGGTTGCGGCGGTCATCGGGCTCGTGGCCTGCGAACGGGGGCAGGTGCGCCGCGCGGCCGTCACGCTCGCCGGACTGGGAGCGGCGCTCGTGGTGCTGCTGTTCGGCGTTGCCGCGAACTATGTCGACCGATTTCAAGATAGCCCCCAGTTTGCCAGCGACATCGCGGCAAATCTGTCACCGGGGCAACAACCGACAATTGCCTCGCTGCATCATTTTCGACCCAGCCTGGTGTTCTACGCCGATCGGCCGATCGCCAAGTTTGAAACCGCCGAGGAAGTCGAGCAGTTCTTCGGTGCTCATGCCGAGGGGGCGTTCGTCGTCACCAGCCAAAGCCAACTCGAGTCGCTACGCGGTGTACTGCCAGCCGACGTGGAAGTGCTGGCCCAGCATCCGCGCTTCTTGCGACCGGGGCAGTTAGTGCTGCTGGGGCGCCGCACGGACGATTCGCCCGCCACGGCTCGCACGCCGGCCACAGGCAGCAGCCGGAAATAACACCGCCGGCGGCCGTGGTGTGCATCGCTTAACTGCCACGGATGCTTGATCTTGCGCTGTAGGTGTGCTAGTCTCACACCTGCGTTCTCTCAGCGTCGACTTGCCCCCTTGGCCCGTGAGGCGGTGGACTCATGCTCAACATTCGAGGTCGTGGCGAAGCGCACACTTGCGACGGCATTTCGCGGCGCGACTTTCTGCAAGTTGGCACACTGGGGGCCATCGGCCTGTCGCTCCCCGAGCTGATGGCCGCCCAGGCCCAGGGAGCGGTCGACCGGAGCAAGGACGAGCGGAGCGTCATCCTGATCTTTAACCTGGGTGCGCCCAGCCAGCTCGACCTGTTCGACATGAAGCCCGAGGCTCCGGCCGAAATTCGTGGGCCGTTCAAGCCCATCAAGACGGCTGCTCCCGGCATCGAGATTTCCGAAATCTTGCCGCTGCACGCCAAGCATGCCGACAAGTTTTCGCTCGTGCGGAGCTGCTATCACACCGCGGCGGCCGTGCACGACACCGGTCACCAAATGCTGCAAACTGGCCGGCTGTTTACCGGCGGCATCAACACGCCCCATGCCGGTTGCGCCTTGAGCTTTCTGCGCGGACGGCGCAGCGACCTGCCGGCGCACGTCATCTTGCCCGAGCCGATGGGCCCCACCGGCGGCAATATGCCGCACGGACAGGACGCCGGCTTTCTGGGCAAGGCGCACGATCCTTTTTCGCTGATGGCCGATCCCTCGAAGCCGAACTTCAAGGTGCCCGACCTGTTGCCGCCGCCCGAGATTGGCGAGGTACGGCTCGAACGGCGCCGCAAGCTGCGTTCGATCGTCGACGAGACCGTGGCCAACTTCGAAGCCAGCGACAACGCCAAGCTGCTCGACAGCAACTTCGAGGCGGCCTTCCGCATGATGACCAGCCCGCAGGCCCGGGCCGCCTTTGACCTGACGAAAGAGCCGGTCGAAGTGCGCGAGCGCTACGGCATGAACCGCTTTGGTCAGTGCTGCTTGCTGGCGCGGCGGCTGATCGAGGCCGGCGTGCGGTTCGTCACGGTGAACACGTTCCTGACGGTGTTCAACGAAATCACCTGGGATATTCACGGCTCGAGCCCGTTCACGTCGATCGAGGGCATGAAAAACATCGTGGCCCCCATGTACGACCAGGCCTACACGGCGCTGCTGGAAGACCTCGTGCAGCGGGGCATGCTGGAAAACACGTTGGTGGCCAACCTGGCCGAGTTCGGCCGCACGCCGCGCGTGAACCCGGCGGGCGGCCGCGACCACTGGCCGCAGTGCTGGACGATTTACTTCGCCGGCGGCGGCGTTCAGGGCGGCCGCGTCGTCGGCGCCAGCGACCGCATCGGTGGCGTGCCCGCCGAGCGGCCGGTCGATCCGGCCGAAGTCGTGGCCACGATTTACCACAGCCTGGGACTCGACCTGGAAACCAAGTTGCCTGGCCCGCAGGGACGGCCGTTCCCGCTGGTTGATTCCGGCAAGCACGAGGTTCACGAGCTCTTTTAGCCAGCCGTGGACCGACCCGCCTGCAGCGACACGAGACCGCGACCTACCATCCGTTTGCCGCGCCCGTCCGGCCGATCGAACGACCGGCCCGCCAGACTTGCACCGACCCGAAATCCCCAGCCAGCGCGGCGTCTCAATGGCGCGGCCGCTAGCCGACCCCTGACGATCCTGCCATGAACCCGCATGTACACGGTTGCCGACGTGTCGCCTGCCTTGCGCTACTCTTCTACTGCTTGCTGCCCGGGCAAACTCGCGCCGACGAGGTGCTGCAAATCGTCCCCGGCTCGTTCACGCTCTCCGGGCCAAGGGCGCAGCAATCGCTGCTTGTCGAAACGTTCGACGGCCAGGCGGCTACCGGGCAATTGACCGACGGCGTGACGCTCGCTTCGAGCAATCCGCAAGTCGTGCGCGTCGACAGCGGCCTCGCCCTGCCGGTGGCCGACGGCACGGCCACGATCACCGCCACCGTGGGCTCGCGCAACGCGACCGCCGAAGTGGTCGTGGTTGGCATGGGCAACCCCGCGCCCTGGAGCTTTCGCAATCACGTCGAGTCGGTCCTCTCGAAAGCGGGCTGCAACGGCGGCGCCTGTCACGGCGCCTTGGCCGGCAAGAAGGGGTTCAAGCTGTCGCTCGGCGCGTTTGATCCCGTGGCCGACTATTTCTACATCACCCGGCAAAGCCGCGCGCGGCGGATCGTGCTCAGCGATCCCGGCCGCAGCCTGCTGCTGACCAAGCCCACTGGCGCGGTGCCGCACAAAGGAGGCATTCGCTTCGACGTCGACTCGCCCGAGTATCGCTTGCTGGCCGATTGGATCGCCGCTGGCGCGCCAGGGCCCCAAGATTCCGATCCCCGCTTGGTCCGCCTGGAAGTGCTGCCCAGCGCTTCGGTGCTCAAGACCG
>CAZPED010000572.1:0-3041 GCA_964585335.1 uncultured Planctomycetaceae bacterium
CCAGCACGGCCAGGCCAATCCCCAGCGTCGAAGCCTGGGCGATCAGCAGGGCCACTTCCGCATCGAGCAGGCTGGCGCCAAACACCGTGGCGGCCACGACAAACAACCAGGCGGGATGGCGGGCTAGCGGAAAGTAAATCAGCACCAGCCCCACGAGCAACAGCGGCAGCGATGCCCAGAGCACCAGGCGGGCGCGGGCAATCGTGCGCACCTGCAAGGGTTCGGCCGCCCCCACGCTGCTGAACAAGTAACTGTTGGCCGCGCCGGCCTGAACCGGCTTGCGCTGCGCGCCCGACTCGGGCGTTTCCGCGGGCCGGGCCGGGTCGGTCGACGCCGTGACGCCCGACCAGGCTTCCAGATCGCTGGACTCCCAAGTGGGCCGGCGCACCCAGCAAAGCGTGTCCCAGGTCCAGCGAAATTCGCGTGTATAGTGATCGGACGAAAACAGCAGGTGCTCGTCAGTCGGCACGAGCAATTGCCAATAGACCTGCTGCACCCAGTTAGCGCCCTTGATTTGGGGCGCTTGCAGCGCCAGGACGCCCGGCGCCGGCCGTTCGGCAAACGGATAGTTCAATTCGAGCACGTGCTCGCCCCGCGGCACTCCCGTCAGCGAAAGCGTCATCTCGCGGCCCGAAACCGCCTCGGGGGCAACCCGCCGCGCGTCGAGCTGCAACTCGAGCAGCCCCATGTCGACGCCCGCGGGCACCGACACCTGAATGCGCGGCTCGCTTGTGCGGAAGCGAAAGACGGCATGATCCTGGCGGCGGTTATCGCTTAAGCGAGTTTGGATCCAAGCCCGCTCGACGGTGGGGGCATTTTCCAGCGGCTGTTTGCGCGAGCTGAGCGCCAGGGCGACTTGCGGCAGTGCCCGCCGCGCGGAAAGCACTAGCGGCCCCGGGTCCGAGGCGGCATCGCCGCGGGGCTCCTGGCTCCAATTGCCGTCGTTCGGATAGTTGACCAGCACGCCCGCTTGCGGCGCAATGCTGACGTCGCTGGCCGTCAATTGACCTTCGGCCGGCATGACCAGTGGCACGGTTACCTTGGTGTGGGCCTGGCTGGCCAGCTTTTCGTGCGGCACCACGTAGCTTACCACCAGCTCGCAACGGCCAATGCGCGGTACTGGCAGCGGCAAACGGACCGGCACCACGTCGCCCGTTTCGGCCGACCGGTCGCGCGGCGCGGCCGGCATCAGCCGCTGGCCGTCGAGAGTGATTGTCAGCTTCTCGGCACGCAAGGCCTTGGGCACGCCCAGTGTCAGGTAGTCGGCCGGCTCGTACGCGACTTGAAAGGCGATTCGCTCGTTGACCTGGGTCTTGAGCTCGTCGACCTCGAGTTGCGAATTGACGCTGACCGTGATCGATTGATCATGAATCTTTACGGCGCAGCCCAGCGTGGCCGTGTCGCCTTCAGTGCGAAAATGCAGCGGATCCTGCAATCGCTCGGGCAGCGGAATCGGGGGCCGCGAGGTTTGCGGCGCCAGGCCTAACGTGTGGTCGGGAATCATCGTCAGCTCAACGTTGTCGGCCGGCACCACGGCAACTGTCGCCGGCGAAACCGTCTCGGCCCGAGGACGCGGGAAATGGAAAGTCAGGTCGGCCTTGTCGTCGCCCAGTTTGCGGTGTGCTTCGATCGTCAACTCGATTTCGCCGCTGGCCGCCTGCAATAGCGGGATCGACAGCGGATCGTTTTGCATGCTGGCAATGGCGTCGACATTCACGAGGCTGGCCGGCCCCACCACGTCCACGTCCCAGCCAGGCAGGTCGACTTCGAGCGATCGCACCTTGGCGCCGCGAATCGTGTATTTCAGTCGCGCGACAAGCTGCGCCTCTTCGCCACCGACGCTCAACACGTACTCGGGCTGCACTCGAATACGAGTCTTCTGGGGCACGATTCGGGCCGACAGGCTGTAGGGCTGCGCGAAGTACTCGAAGCCGGCGGTCAAATCGGTACGGCGAAACACACTTTCGAGATCGTCGACCGCGGCGGCCTGGTTCGTGTCGGCCCAGATCAGCTGCCAGTTGCCTTCGACCTTGATGGCCACCGAACCCGACTGGCGCACGGCTCCCAGCACCTCAAACCCCGCCAGTTCGATGGCGATGTCGCCCTGCGCGTTGTTATAGACCCGTTCAGTTGCCAGCGGCACTTCGACGGGCCCTGCGGTCTTCTTGTTAAGTCTGACTTCGTAGGTTTTTCCGCGGCCCGCGGAGTTCTCGACCGCCACGAGCGACAGTCCGTTGGGGGCGGTGCCCACATAATCGGCGCCCGGGGGCAGACGCACTTGAAAGCGGTCGAACTCGCCCCCCAGGCTGCGCACAGTCAGCTTGGCTTCGCTGTGGATCGTGCGACCATTGACCCGCACGTTGACCAGACCGCTGGCTTCGAGCACGGTGGGCACGGCGGCCACCGCCGCTTCGGCCGCGTGCCAGCCAATTTCGCACTGGCCACCCAGGCCCGCGACGTTGAGCTCGGTCGAGCCCCCCTCCAAGGCGCGCGACGATTCCAGCGTGCAGCCGTCGGATACCTTGGCCACGGCCCGCTCGGCGGGCACTCGCAACTGCAAGGTGGCGACGACGGCCCGCGGCAGATTCAGCCGCACTGACGACTCGGGGCCCACCTGGCTGACGTTGGCCAGCAGCTTGAGATTCACCTGGTGTCTCTTGCCCGGCTCGGCTTTGATCCAAACACGGTATCCGTCGCGGGCCGGATCGTAGTCGAGCACGTGCTGGCCGGGGCCTTCGAACTGTGGGGTGCGAATCACGGCATCGTTGAGCCGCAAGGGCACCCCCACCCAACCGCCTTCGAGAACGCTGACCTTGAATTGCGCGACCAGCTCCGCCCGGCCGCCGGTAACCGTGCCGCGCAGGGTCACCTCTTCAATGCTGTAGGCGGGCATACGGTTGGGTTGGGCCAGCAGTTGTTTCTGCTTCCAGGCCTCCATGAAGTCTTCAAAACCCATGCCCGGCATGGGTTGCAGATTGCCGTCCTTGTCCTTCAGCAGAAAGATTTTGGGCAGCACCTCGCCCGGCAACACCTGATCAAAG
>CAZPED010000573.1:0-3031 GCA_964585335.1 uncultured Planctomycetaceae bacterium
GGCCTCGCCCAATCCGGTCGCCGGGCCGGCTGCGGCCGGGATTTGGCGGCCCTTTAGCCGTTGATTTCTCGGGCCACCCGTTCCAGGTCGGCATCAACCATCATGGTGACCAGGCCGGCAAAATCGACCTTAGGGGTCCAACCCAACCGGGTACGGGCTTTCGTGGCGTCGCCGCAGAGCGTGTTCACCTCGGCCGGCCGCAGCAGGCTGGTGTCCACCTCGACGTGATCCTGCCAGTTCAAACCCACGTGGCCGAAGGCCGTTTCGACCAGGTCGCGCACCGAATGCTTCACTCCCGTGGCAATCACGTAGTCCTCAGGTTCGGGCTGTTGCAGCATCAGCCACATCGCCTCGACGTAATCGCCGGCAAATCCCCAGTCGCGCTGCGCATCGAGATTGCCCAGCTTGAGCTTCGACTGCACGCCCAGCTTGATGCGGGCCACGCCGTCGCTGACCTTGCGGGTGACAAACTCCTTGCCACGCAGCGGCGATTCGTGATTGAACAGAATGCCCGAGCAGGCAAACATGCCGTAGCTCTCGCGGTAATTGACCGTGATCCAGTGCCCGTAGACCTTGGCTACTCCGTAGGGGCTGCGCGGCCAGAACGGCGTGTTCTCGTTCTGGGGCTCTTCGCGCACCCGGCCGAACATCTCGCTGCTGCTGGCCTGGTAGAAGCGAACGGTGGGGTCGACCAGGCGGATGGCTTCGAGCCCCCGAGTAACGCCCAAGCCGGTGAACTCGGCCGTCAACAGCGGCTGCGAAAAGCTGGTGGGCACGAACGACTGCGCGGCGAGGTTATAAACCTCGTGTGGACGGACCGCCGCCAGCAGCGTGACGATCGAGAGCTGGTCGAGCAAGTCGGCCTGGTGCAGGTGCAGTCGCGGACGAAGGTGTTCCATCCGCTCGAAGCCCTCGGTGCTGGCGCGGCGGACCATGCCATGGACTTCGTAGCCCTGGTCGAGCAGGAACTGGGCCAGGTACGCACCGTCCTGACCGGTAATGCCGGTAATCAAAGCACGACGAGACATGGGTGGCACTAGCCGCGGGGCTGCTGAAGGATCGTTACTCGCCCTCGGACGGCGCTGCCGGGGGCGCGTCGGCCGGCGGCGCGGCATCGGCGCGGGCAGCCGAGCCATTGCCGGCTTCGTCGCGCGGCACGCGCACGATGGCCGCCAGCGTGTCCCCCTCGTCGAGGCTCATGATCCGCACGCCTTGCGTGTTGCGGCCAATGACGCTGATTTCGCCAGCGACGATCCGCTGCAACTTGCCACGAGCAGTCATCATCAGAATTTCGTCGTCGTCGCGCACGCTAGTAATGCCGATCACCGGGCCGTTGCGGTCGGTGGCCTTGATATCGCGCAGGCCCTTGCCGCCACGGCGCTGCATGCGGTAGCGATTCGACGACGAGACTTCATCGTCTTCGGGCGCATCTTCAACGGGCGGTTCGGCAAATTCGTCGGCCGCTTCGCCTTCTTCGGCCTCGACCGTGGGAATGGGGCTGTTGGGGCCGAACAGCGTGCGTTTGCCGTAGCCGTTCAGGCAGGCCGTCAACAGCGTGGCGTCGGGCTCGGCCACGACCATGCCGACCAGTTGATCGTCGGCCGACAGGCTGATGCCTTTGACGCCGCTCGTGTTGCGACCCATCGGGCGGGCATCGGCTTCGCTGAAGCGAATGGCCATGCCCTTGGCGGTCGACAGCACGACCTCGTCACCTTTTTTCGTGATCGCCACGTCGACCACCTCGTCGTCTTCGCGCAGCTTGATGGCGATAATGCCGCCCCGCATCGGCCGACTGAACTTATCGAGCGACGTCTTTTTCACCAGCCCTTGCCGCGTGGCCATCATCAGGTAGTGGTCCGGCAGCGAGAAGTCGCGCACGGCCCGGCAATCGGCCACTTTTTCGCCTTCGGCGAAGTTGAGCAGGTTGACTACCGCGCGGCCCCGGCTTTCGCGGCTCAACTGCGGCAGGTCGTACACCTTCTGCCAGTAGACCTTGCCGCGGTTGGTAAAGAACAGCAAGTAGTCGTGTGTGCTGGCCACGAATAAGTGCTGGATCGGATCTTCTTCTTCGGTCTTGGCGCCTTTCATGCCCTTGCCGCCGCGGTGCTGCGCGCGGTAGGTGCTGGCCGGAGTGCGTTTGATGTAGCCGTTGTGACTGATGGTGACGACCATTGTCTCTTCGGCAATCAGGTCTTCCAGATCGATTGAGCCGATCTCCTCGCCGCTGATCTCCGTGCGACGCTCGTCCGAATGCTTGCGTTTCAGCTCCAGGCAATCGTCGCGAATCATTCCCAGAATGATCTTGTCGTCGGAAAGGATCCGCAGGTACTCAGTGATTTCCTCGAGCAGTTTCTGGTACTCGTTGCCGAGCTTTTCCTGTTCCAGGTTGACCAACTGCCCCAGCGTCATCCGCAGGATGGCTTCGGCCTGCACGGGGGTCAGCGTATAGGTATCGCTCACGCCACGTTCGGCCTGGAAGTTCTTGAAGCCGTCCTCGCCCAAAGCGCGACGCATCATCGAGGCCGGCGCCTCGACCCCCATCAACCGCGCCTTGGCCTCGGCCTGGTTGGCCGACGAGCGAATCACGCGAATGATCTCGTCGATATTGGCGTGCGCCAGCAGCAAGCCTTCGACCGTGTGCTTCCGCGCCCGGGCCCGGGCCAGCAAGAACTGCGTGCGGCGGCGAATCACGATCAGGCGGTGCCGAATGAATTCGGCCAGCAGCCCCTTGAACGACAGCGTACGGGGCTTGCCGTCGACCAGCGCCAGGAAGATCAGCGAGAATGACTCTTGCAGCGGCGAGAACTGGTAGAGCTGGTTGAGCACGACCTCCGGATCGGCGTCACGCTTCAGCTCGAGGATCAAGCGAACTGGTTCTTTCAGGTCGCTCTCGTTGCGAATGGCCGAGATGCCCTTGATGCGGTCTTCGTTCACCAGCGCCGCGATCCGCTCTTCCACGCGGTCGCGCGCCTGCTGGAACGGAATCTCGCTGACCACGATCCGGTTGCGGTTCTTGCCGAATTCCTCGATC
>CAZPED010000574.1:0-3019 GCA_964585335.1 uncultured Planctomycetaceae bacterium
GTAGCCAGATAGCCACTAGCAGTTTGATGATTGATTTCGCGCGGGTTCAAAGATGGAGCGGACCGAGCGCGTCGATCGACACCGGCATTGATTGTTCGAACGATGGATGTGAGTTCCGATGTGCTTCGTCTTGCCGTGATCAGCGGTCCTGCTGTAATGGTGTTCGCGGAGTGCAGCGCCGCTTATTGCAAACACTGAGACCGGGTTACGATGGATTTTCGCGTTGAGCTCGACATGTTTCGCGGTCCGCTGGACCTGCTCTTGTACCTGGTGCGAAAGCACGAGGTCGAGATCGTCGACTTGCCGATTGCGCCCATCACCGACCAGTTTCTCGAGCACCTGGCCGTGCTGCGCGAGATCGACGTGAACGCCGTGGGCGACTTTCTGGAAATGGCCAGCACGCTGATCGAGATGAAAAGCCGGTTGGTGCTGCCCCGCGGCGGTGAGGTCGAGGACGAGCTGGCCGATCCCCGCCAGGAGCTCGTGCAGCGGTTGCTGGAGTACAAGAAGTTCAAGGACGCGGCCAGCATGCTCGAAGAACGGGGCCGCGACTGGCAGCAGCGCTACGGGCGATTGGCCCACGAGGGTCCGGCGTCGTCCCCCGACCTGGCCCGGCAGGAAATTCAAGAGGTCGAGCTCTGGGACCTGGTCAGCGCGTTTGGCCGGATGATGCGCGACATCGAGCTGACCCGGCCGTCGAACATCGTTTACGACGAGACGCCGATTCACGTCTACATGAGCGAAATCAAGCAGCGGCTCGAACAGCAAGGCCGGGTAGAGTTTCGCGAGTTGTTCCGGCCCGGCATGCACAAGTCGGCCACGATTGGCATATTTCTGGCGATTTTGGAGCTGGTGCGGCACCACCACGTGCAGGCGGCCCAGGCCGACCTGTTCGGCCAGCTTTGGATCACCCCTGGCCCCCAGCCCGACGCCCCGCTCGACGTGAGCCAGGTCGACCGCTACGAGCACGGCAAGTCGTAGCGCGGGCGTTGCACGTTCTGGGGAACTCCGACCGTCAAGCTTTCGCCCTGGCCAGCGAATATACTGGGGGCGCGGCGGCCCCCGGGCATGTGCGAGGCAGCGACGATGTGGATCCGCAGCTTGCTATTCGCGGTAGCCGGTCTGGGCGCCCTGGCGGCGCTGTGGGCCAGCGTGCTCGATTGGTCGAGCGAGCCGCTCGCGCCGCTGGCAGCCGGCGAGCGGCAATCGATCGAGTCGGCAGCCGGCGCAGTCGATGCGGCCTTCGAGCGGGCCTGGAACCTCGCGGGTTTGCCGCCGGCTCCGCCCGCGCCGCGGCTCCTTGTGGCCCGGCGGATGGCGCTGGCCTTGTGCGGCACGGTTCCCTCGCTCGAAGAGCTGCGGCCATTGGAGCGCGCGGGCGACGACGGCGTCGAGCGCTACCTGGCCCACCTGTTGGCCGATCGCCGCTCGGCCGACTACCTGGCAGAGCGCCTGGCGCGGGCTTATGTGGGCGTCGAGGACGGGCCGTTTCTGCTCTATCGGCGGCGCCGCTTCGTCAGCTGGCTGGCCGATCAGCTGGCCGACAACCGACCGTACGACGCGCTGGTGCGGCATTTGATTGCCGATACGGGACTATGGACCGACACGCCGGCCACGAACTTTGTCACCGTGACGATCAATCCCGGCAATGCCAACCGACCCGATCCCAATCAACTGGCCGCCCGCGTGGCGCGGGCATTCCTGGGCGTGCGGCTCGATTGCGCCGAGTGCCACGATCATCCGTTCGATCGCTGGAAGCAGCAGGACTTTCAGCACCTGGCGGCGTTTTTTGCCGGCACCCGGCAAGGCCTGCGCGGCATTCGCGACACCGACGCCCTGCTGGAAGTCGAAGACCGGCGAACGGGCGAGCCGCTGACCATCGAGCCCGCGGTGCCGTTCGACGCTCAGCTGATGCCCTACAGCGGCCAGCCCCGCGCGCGGTTGGCCGCTTGGGTCACCGATCAGGCCAACCGGGCGTTTGCCCGCGTTACGGTCAACCGATCCTGGGCAATCATGTTTGGCCGCCCACTGGTTGAACCGATCGACAACTTGCCGATCGACGGCGAAGTGCCCGCAGCGCTCGACCTGCTGGCTGACGACTTCGTGGCGCACGGCCACGACTTGCGGCGGCTGCTGCGCGTGATTGGTTCGACGCGGGTTTTTCGCCTGGACAGCCGGCTGGCCGACGACGCGGCTGGCGGCGCCGACTTGTCCCGCCACACCACGGCCTGGGCCGTGTTTCCGCTCACGCGGCTGCGCCCCGAGCAGGTCGTGGGCAGCTTGTTGCAGGCGTCGTCGTTGTCGACCATCGACTATCAGTCGCACATTCTGGTGCGGTTTGCCCGCGCGGTGGGGCAAAACGAATTCATCGAGCGGTATGGCGACGCGGGGGCCGACGAATTCAACGCCCAGGGTGGCACGATTCCCCAGCGGTTGCTGCTGATGAACGGCCAACTCGTGGGCGAAAAGACCAAGGACGACCTGTTGGGCAACGCGGCCACGCAAATTGCGGTTCTGGCAGCAGACGACCGTGCGGCCATTGAAACATCGATGCTGGCCGTACTCTCGCGCCGACCCAGCGACGAGGAGCGGCGCCATTTCGAACAGCGGCTGGCTGGGACGCATGGCAACGAGCGCAAAGGACGCCTGGGCGACCTGTACTGGTCGCTGCTGAACACCACCGAGTTTTCCTGGAATCACTGAGCCATGACCGCACGGCGCCGCGACAACAGATCGCTCTCGAACCGTCGAGATCTGCTGAAGCTGGGTGGATTGGCCGGCGCGGGCTGGCTGACGCGGGTTGCTGGTGCGCTGGCCTCTGAGGCTGAAGCCAGGCGGGACACTCGCCCCACACCGTCGCTCGTCGTGCTCTGGATGGCGGGTGGGCCCAGCCAGCTAGAAACATTCGACCCGCACCCGGGCGCACGGATTGCCGCCGACACGCCGGCCATCGACACCGCGGCGCCGGGCGTGCAATTGGCTGCCGGGATGGAGCGCGTGGCGGCCGTCATGGAATCGA
>CAZPED010000575.1:0-3010 GCA_964585335.1 uncultured Planctomycetaceae bacterium
GACGAGCAGCCGATTATTTGGACCGACGACTACGGCAGCCTGTGGCAGGTGCTGAAGTTCTAGCGCGCTGTCGGCGCGACGGCACGTTGCGAGGCCTGCTGCCCGGCCGGCGCGCCGCGCTGCACGGTTTGAATCGTGACGTCATCGACCCAGACTTCGCCCATTCCGCCCAAGGCGAATGTGATGGCCATGGGGCCGGGGCGCGGTGCGGCGCGAAACATCGAGAACTGGCGCCACTCGTTGCCGCCAGTGACGCGTCCGGCCAGGGCCTCGCCCGAGAGGGTGTCGATGACGAGCAGCCCATCGACGCTGCCCACGATGGGCTGGGGAACGCGGATCCAGCCCTTGATTTCGACCAGCTCGCCGGCCTGCACCGTCACGCTGGGGCTGGTGATCCACATCGGTGGCGTTTCGACCACCGTGGGCTGCGTTTCGGCGTCGCGCGGCTGAGCGCGCAACCGCAGGCCCAAACGCCCGCCGTGAGCGGCCTCGGGCAGCAGGTGCACGCTGGTGGCGATCTGCGGCTGCGCGTGCTCGTAGTACTGCCAGCCCGCGCTGCGCATCGTGGCAAAGCTTTCGAATCCCCCTTCGGCGAGCCGGTTGGCCGAGCGCGGGGCCGAACCGACCTCGCTGAGAAAGTGATAGTGGTCGGGCAGCGTGGCAAAGCTGCAAAGTAGCGGGTCGGCCAGCGGCCAGGGATTGCCCTGGATGCCAACTTCCCAATGCGCGCGGCGAATGTCGCGCAGCGTTTGCTGCGCGTGGCGGGCCAGGTAGTAGGCTTGGCTGGGATTTTGCGCCAGCGCTTCGTCGCACTTTTGCAGTTCGGCTGCCGCGGCGTCGCGCGACTTCTGGGCCGAATTGATCGTGCGTCCCACGGCGGCCAGACGCTGCTGCACGTCGTCGAGCTCGGCCAATTCGGCCCGCGCCAAGTCGCGCGTCAGTTGCACGGCCCGCTGGCGGTTGCGGTTGAGCCGTTCGTTGACCGCCTTGATCACCAGGGCGTCCTGCGTAAACACCACCACCGACTCGCGCTCGGACTCGCGGAGCGTGACCAGCGTGCCGCCGGCAATGCGCTTGGGCGTGAGCGGGCGAAAGTTCGTCGGCGACAACTCGTAGGCGTTGTTCCCCTCGGGCACGCCGGGCACTACGAAGCTAAGGTCCTTCACCTGCGCGTTGCCGTAGACAAACTGACTTTGCGGCGCCAGGTGCATGGGCAACAGCAAGCGACTGCGGTCGCTCTCGACCACGGCGCCGCTGGTGAACGGCGCATTGCTCGAAGCATTGGGAGCGAAGTTGCCCGCCGCCGGCCAGCGGTCGATCAGGTCGAGCTGCAAATTGACCAGCTCCAAGAGCGCCGCCCGGCGCCGCGTGGCCGGGTCGGAGTGATCGAGCGACGACCCAGACGTGAAGCAGAGCCCGCGCGCCCGGGCCGCGATAGCCGCGTGGATGACCGTGCGCAGTTGAATCTCGTCGATCGGCGCGGAGGGCACCAGCCGGCCGGAAACCAGCTGCATTTGCTCGGTCAGGCGCGGCGACAGCTCGGTTTGAATCGTGGCCCACAGCGGCGTGCCGCCCCGGGCCAGGCGCGTACGCTCGCGGAGCCAGGCGCCATACTGTTCGAGCGATGTCGTCGAGCCGATCGGATCGCGGCGGGCGACCAGCACGTCGACAATGCGGGTGTAGTTTTGCAGGTCCGAGTCGGCATCGCACAATAGCGGCCGGCGGCGCTGATCGGCGGCTTGGACCAGTTCGGCCCAGTGGCGGGTGTTGGCCAACTCGCGCGTGGCCAGGCCCGAGCCCAGGTCCCAGGCCAGCACGGCGTCGTAGGTCGAATCGATGAGCACACGAGGCGCGCCAGGCCGGGTTTCGAGCTGCGCGGCTGGGGGCGGCGGCGCGATGAGCCAGAGCCCCAGGCCCATGGCCTCGCGGAGGATTTCCTGCGAGGGAGTGTGAGGCAGGCGGACGGCGTTGAAGCCGATGGCCTGGAGATGCGAGAGGCGCTCGCCGCGATACTCGATGGCGCGCGGCAAGAATGGCTTGCCGCCGACGAGCAAGAGCCGCCCTTTGAACTCGACGCGCGGCACCCCCTGCCCTCCCGGCCAGGCGGCCAGCGGGCGCCCGGGCTGGTCGGTCGGCTGGTCGGGTGTCGACTCGGCCGCAGCTTGCACGACTGGAAACTGGGCGCCTTCGGGCCGGACGACGCCCGTGACTTCCAGATCGTCGACCCAGAGATTCGTGATGCCCGGGCCGCCGTAGACGTTGAGCAGCAGCAAGTCGATATACGCTTCGCGCGGGTCGACCTGCGAGCCGAACTGCGTGCGCAGGCCGCGCACGTGGCGGTCGAGCTGCTTGGGCAGTTCCCTGGCCACCAGCTGTTGCCAGACGCCCACCTGGTGATATTCGGCCACGCGCATGAGTGTCGTCAGCGGCTTGCCGGTTTTCGGATCGGTGCTGCGCGGCAGCACGACGCGGAGCAGCAGTTGAATGCCGGGCCGGTCTGCCTTGACCCAAATGCCGGGCGTCAGTTCGTTGATGAGCCGAGCCGGCTCGAGGGGGTGGCTGACGTAGACGTAGGTGCCATTGTTGCCGGCCACGCGCAGCTGCTCGCAACCGGTGCCTGAGTGGGCCCCCTGCTGGGTGCGGCGATGCACCTGAAGCTTGTAGTTGGCGTCGCCGCCGGCATCGCTCAGCGTGGTTTCCGGGCCATCGAAACCGTCGCGCAAAAGGCTTTCAGCCCGGACGCGTGCCGGCCAGCAGGCGACGAGCAACAGGATGGCGAGTCGCAGAAGCATCGGGCCAGCGGGTCGCAGCGGAGGAGGATGACAGGTGCGGCGAAAACGCAACGTGGGTCGCCGGGGGGCGAATTTTTGTAAGTCGGCCTTGTATCAGCCTTTGCGATTCTGCTCCAGGTCAGGTGTGGCGATTTTGCACGACGAGGCCGGCAAGCAAAAACGTGCATAGTTGGCCGCAAGTGTTTATATTGAAAGAGCTTGCGTGACCTGGTCCGCCC
>CAZPED010000576.1:0-3010 GCA_964585335.1 uncultured Planctomycetaceae bacterium
CCAGCTGGGAACCGACTTGGATGCGGCGACCCAGCTGCGACTGGACCGCGGATACCGCATGGTCGAGTTGTTGAAACAAGGGCTCCACGAGCCGATGCATGTC
This sequence comes from uncultured Planctomycetaceae bacterium, assembly GCA_964585335.1. Classification (GTDB taxonomy): domain Bacteria; phylum Planctomycetota; class Planctomycetia; order Pirellulales; family PALSA-1355; genus CAZPED01. Next base: position 104 of record CAZPED010000576.1, read on the forward strand.
ACCGACCAGGTCCTCGTGATCTACGCCGGCACCCGCGGCCACCTGGACAAGATTCCGCTGGACGAAGTCCGCCAGCGGGAAAAACAGTCCTTGGCCTTCGTGCACGAACACAAGCGTGAATTCTGGCAGAAGATCGCGGATTCCCGCAGCATGGACGACCAGAGCCGCGAAGCCTTGGAACAGGCGATCGTGGAGTTCCAGCGAATCCGCTCCGGAAAAGCTCCCGTCCGCCGTTCCGAGGCACGAACGGCAACCGTGTAACCACCGAAGTAGCACGGCCGCCCCCGGCTGTGCTACTGGTCCGGCACAGCCGAGGGCGGCTGTGCCACGAAAGCAGATTCAAGACGAACCAGAAGTGTGGCGCGATGGCGAAAGCCCGAGCACTCGACAAACGTCGCAAGTCGATCCGCAACATCCGCAAGATCACGCGGACGATGGAGCTGATCGCCACGGCCCGCTTCAAAAAGGCGATGGACCGGGCCCACGCCGCCACGGCCTACACGCGCCGCATGACGCAGCTCGTGGCCGACCTGGCCAACAGCGGCCTGGAAGTGAAGCACCCGCTGCTCGAAGGGCGCGAAAAGACCGACCGGGCCGTGCTGCTGATGCTGACGGCCAACCGCGGCTTGTGCGGCGGCTACAACGGCAACGTGCAGCGGGCCGGCTTTGCCCGCCTGGCCGAGCTGAAGTCGCAGGTGCCCGAAGTGTCGCTGGAAGTTTCCGGCAAGCGGGGCATCGCGGCGGCCAAGTTCCGCAACATTGCGTTGGACGAAGCCTATACGAAGTTCGAGGACAAGCCGACCTTCGAAGAGGTCGAGCTGCTGGCCAACCGCTACCTGGAGAGCTACATCCTCGGCAAGCTCGACCGGCTCGACGTGGCTTACATGCGGTTCGAAAACGTCAGCCGCCAGGTCGTGGCCGTCGAAACCTTGCTGCCGCTGGGCTCGCTGGGCACCTCGGCGGAAGCCGGCAGCGCGGGCAGCTCGCAATACGAGTTTTTGCCCTCGGCCGAAAGCATTCTGGAAGAGGTCGTGCCGGCCAGCTTCAAAATCAAACTGTTCAAGTGCTTCCTCGACGCGGCAGTGAGCGAGCAAGTCGCGCGAATGGTGGCCATGAAGGCGGCCACCAAAAGCGCCGGCGACCGCATCCGTCAGCTGTCGATGGCGTACAACCGGGCTCGCCAGTCGCAGATTACCGGCGAAATCATGGAAATCATCGGCGGCGTCGAAGCCTTGAAGAATTAAGCCAATACCAGCGTTCAAAAATCACGAATCACTCACCCGCGCACTTTAACGGGACCTATCATGGCAGTTTCCACGAACCACCAACCGACAACCGGCAAGATTGGCCACGTGACCCAGGTAATCGGCTCGACGTTCGACGTCGAGTTCGCCGAAAACGAGCTGCCGGCCATTTACAACGCGGTGAAGATCGACTCGGAGCACAAGGGCGTCAAGGTGCACCTGACCGGCGAAGTGCAGCAGCACCTCGGCGGCGGTCGCGTCCGCTGCGTGGCCCTGGGCAGCACCGACGGCATGGTGCGCGGCCAGGAGTGCGTCGACACCGGCGCCCCGGTGACCGTGCCGGTGGGACCCGCCACGCTGGGCCGCGTGTTCAACCTGATTGGCGAGCCGGTCGACGGTCGCGGTCCGGTCAATGCCCAGGAGCGCTGGTCGATTCACCGCGACGCGCCGGCGCTGTCCGAACTGTCGACCAAGACCGAGCTGTTCGAAACGGGCATCAAGGTGATCGACTTGCTCACGCCGTTCGTCCGCGGTGGCAAGGCCGGTCTGTTCGGCGGTGCCGGTCTGGGCAAGACCGTGATCCTCACCGAGCTGATCGCTCGTATCGCCAGCGCGCACGGCGGTTACTCGGTGTTTGCCGGCGTGGGCGAGCGTACCCGTGAAGGGACCGACCTGTGGCTGGAAATGCAGGAATCGAAGATCGGCGACACGGGCCGCAGCGTTATCGAGCAGACCTGCATGGTGTTCGGTCAGATGAACGAGCCGCCGGGAGCCCGTCTGCGGGTGGCCTTGTCGGCCCTGACCATGGCCGAATACTTCCGCGACACGACCGGCGCCGACACGCTGCTGTTCGTCGACAACATCTTCCGTTTCTCGCAGGCCGGTAGCGAGGTGTCCGCGCTGCTGGGCCGCATGCCTTCGGCCGTGGGTTACCAGCCGACGCTGGCCACGGAGATGGGTGCCTTGCAGGAGCGGATCGCTTCGACCAAGAAGGGTGCCATTACCTCGGTGCAGGCCGTGTACGTGCCGGCTGACGATCCGACCGACCCGGCTCCCGCCGCGGCGTTCGGCCAGCTGGACGCGTTCTTGTACCTGGAGCGTTCGATTACGGAAAAGGGTATTTATCCGGCGGTGGATCCGCTGGCTTCGTCGAGCCGGATTCTCGACCCGCAATACGTGGGCGAGCGGCACTATCGCGTGGCACGCCGGGTGCAAACCACGCTGCAGCGGTACCGCGAATTGCAGGACATCATCGCCATTCTGGGCGTCGACGAACTGAGCGAGCAGGACAAGCTGGTGGTGCACCGGGCCCGCCGCATGGAGCGGTTCTTGTCGCAGCCGTTCCTCGTGGCCGAAGTGTTCACCGGCAAGCCGGGCGAAATCACCCCGCTGGCCGATACGATCCGCAGCTTCGAGGAGATTGCCGACGGCAAGTGGGACCACCTGCCGGAGCAGGCGTTCATGTACGTCGGCCCGATCGAGCAGGCCGAAGAGCAAGCCAAGAAGATGGCCGCCAAGGCCTAGAGCCAGAAAGGCATTCCGCAGCCATGGCCCAGTTGCAGTGCATCATCGTGACGCCCGAGGCGACCGTCCTGGAAGAGATGGTCGACTTTGTGGCCTTGCCGCTGTACGACGGCGAGATCGGCATCGCCCCGGGACGCGC
>CAZPED010000577.1:0-2992 GCA_964585335.1 uncultured Planctomycetaceae bacterium
CACTTTGTAGACCGCAAAGGAGGGCAACGCCTGCAGGTCGATCAAGGCCTCGCCGCCCCGTTCGGCTTCGCGGCCGGAGAGACGCCGCGTACGCGCCAGGGCGCGCTGGGCCTCGGCCTCGCGTTCTAATTCCAGCAGGCGAAGCAGCCGGGCAAAGGGATCGCCCTCGTCGGCGGCGTGGCCGTCGGGCAACGCCCAGGCGCGTACGCGCCGGCCGGCCAGCATGGCTCCGTCGAGAGCCTTCGCGACGCGCGCCTGCCAATCGGCTGGCACCTCGATCGTGGCCCGGCCGCCCCCAAGCTCGATCTTGCCCACCCGCCTGCCCGGCAGGCCCGCGGCGCTATCGATCAACTGCAACAGCTCGGCCTTGCCGACGCGCGAGGAAAGGTTTTCGAGTTGGATGCGAGGCATGGAAAGTTGCGGTGTTGCAGATGGTGAGGTCGGCTATGTTTAGCTTATGCCGTCGAACGATGTCGGACAGCCCTAAATGGCGCTCACGAAACGCTTTGGGCACGGTCGATGAAGATTGACGCTGGAATTCCGGGTCAGTTATACTTGGACCCGCGTTCCCTTTGCCTGGCGAGAGATTTCATGCTCGTACGTGGCCGCCACCTGCTGCTCGTTGCCCGCGCTCTAGCGCTGGGGTGGCTGCTGGCCTCGGCAATGCCTCTGGCGGCACAATCGACGCCTGAGCCGCCGACCGCGGGCGCTTCGGCCGGCACGCTAACCAGCGCGGCGCTCGACGCATTGGTGACGGCCGAAAAGCCAGCCGCGCCGACCACGCCGGCCAGCGACGAGCAATTCCTGCGGCGCGCGAGCTTCGACCTCATCGGCCGGCCGCCGACGGTGTCCGAGCGCGAGCAGTTCCTGAGCGACGCCTCGCCCGAAAAGCATCGCGCCCTGGTGGAGCGGCTGTTGGCCAGCAGCGAGTTCGGCACGAACTGGGCCGACTACTGGCGTGACACGATTGCCTTTCACATTCCGCCGCCGGAATTGACGTATCTGAACTACGGGCCGCTCAAGCGATGGCTGGCCGAAAAGCTGAACACCGGGGCTTCTTGGGACTCGATCGTGCGCGAGTTGATCACCGCCACGGGCAAGATCGACGAGCAGCCGGCCGCCACGTTCATCGGCTATCACGAGGCCGACGCCACGAATCTGGCCGGCGAGACCAGCCGCATTTTCCTGGGCCAGCAGATCGGCTGTGCCCAATGCCACGATCATCCGTTCGACTCGTGGAAGCGCACGCAGTTCCATGAACTGGCGGCGTTCTTTGCCCGCACCAAGGCCAAGCTGTCGCAAAACGACGGCGGTGGCACGCTGGTTTCGAGCGCGGACAAGGGCGAGTACTTGCTGCCCGACATGGAGAATCCCCTGAACAAGGGCACTCCGCTCAAGCCGGCCGCCCTGGATGGCAAGTTGCCCAAGATCGGCAAGGCCGACGCGCAGCGCCGCGCGCAGTTGGCCGCTTGGGTCACCTCGCGCGAGAACCCGTGGTTCGCCCTGGCCTATACGAACCGCATCTGGGCCCGGCTGATGGGCCGCGGCTTTTACGAGCCGGTAGACGACCTGGGCGAATCGCGCCCGCAAGCCTGGGCCAGCGTGCATCAGGCCTTGGCGGGGCACTTTGCAGCCACGGGCTTCGACGTGAAGGATTTATTCCACGTGGTAATGCTCAGCCAGTCGTATCGCCAAGGATTGCAGACGCCCGTCCTCGAAGCCAGCGCCAGTTCGCTGGCCGAAGCTCCCTTGCGCTTACGGGGCGACGAGATCTTTGCGGCGCTGACCGTGGGCATCGACTTGCCGAACGTCACGCCGCCGGCGGTCAAACCGACCGCAGCGATTCGCTTTCCGCCACCGCCGAAGAGTACGCGCGACTTGATCCACGAGGCGTTTGCCGTTGATCCGTCGCTCACCAGCAGCGACGCGCCGCGCACGATTGGCCAGGCGCTGTGGATGATGAACAACGAGCAGTTGCAGGCACAGCTGACCGGCGCGCCCGGCAGCGGCACGATGCTGGCTAAATTGCTCGAGGAGCAGAAGGACGACAAGCGGCTGTGCGAGCAATTGTTCGAGCGCGTGCTGGCCCGCGCGGCCACGGCCGACGAGGTGCGCATTGCCCTGGAGCACGTGGCGAGCCAGGGTGATCGCCGTGCGGCCTTCGAAGACTTGTTGTGGAGCCTGGTGAACTCGGCGGAATTCAGCACACGGCGGTAACGACATGGACAACCTGCAATCGATGCTGGACGTAGCCGTTTCGTCCGAGGGCGTGGTGAGCCGCCGCGGCTTTCTGCGCCGCTCGCTGGGCGCTGCCGCGGGCATCGGCGCGGCCGGGCACCTGGGGCTGCACAACCTGTTGATTGCCAAGGCGGCTGAGCTGCGCCAGGCCGGCAAATCGATGATTCTGCTGTGGATGGACGGCGGGCCCAGCCAGTTCGATACCTTCAACCCCAAGCCCGGCTCCGAATATCAGGGCCCGGCGTTGGCCATCAACACCACAATTCCCGGCGTGCAGTTTGCCGAGTATTGGCCCCAAACGGCCCGCTCGCTGAACAAGATTGCGCTGATCCGCTCGATGGTGTCGAAGGAAAAGGAACACGATCGGGCTATCGCGCTGGTGCGGACCGGCTACCCGCCGAATCCGGCGGTGCGCTATCCGACCTGGGGATCGGTGCTGGCCCGGCAGCGCGAGCAGTTCGAGAGCGATCTGCCCTCGTTCGTGCGGATCGGCCGTCCGCGGATCACCACGCGCGACGTCGATGCGGGCGTGCTGGGCGTGCGTTACAACCCGATGAAAGTCGACATCGCGGGCGAAATTCCACCAAACCTTTCGCCGGCCAACCCGCCGGAAGTCGTGCGGCGGCGGTTGGCGCTGGCCGAGCGGCTGGATGCCGAGTTTGCCCGCGCGGGCGGAGCGGCGTCGGTGGCCGAAAAGCGCCAGGTTTACGACCGCACGGCCCGGCTGGTCTTAAGCCCCAGGGTCGGCACGTTC
>CAZPED010000578.1:0-2986 GCA_964585335.1 uncultured Planctomycetaceae bacterium
GCCACGGGCGCCTCGGTCGAAACGCAAGCCACGCCCCACACGGCCGACATTCGCCGCAGCGGCACCACGCTGTCGATCATCGTCGACGGCAAAGTGGTCAGCCAGTGCAGCGTCGATCGCAACCGCCGCTTCGGCCTCTCGCTGGCCGTGCCCGCGGGCGAAGCCACGCTCAGCGATCTGCGCCTGGAAGAGCCGCGCGGCAACCCGCTGTTCAACGGCCGCGACATGACCGGCTGGCACGTCAACAACGACAAGGGCACCTGGGCCGTCGAAGACGGCGCGCTCACGCCCACCTCGCACCGTGGGCTGCACTACCTGCGCACCGACAAGCTTTACGCCAACTTCACCTTTTCGTTCGAGTACAAGATTTCCAAAGGCGGCAACTCGGGCGTCGCCATCCGCACCGCCCCGGGGGGCTGGCCCTCGGGCGACGGCATGGAAATGCAGATTCTCGATCAGCCGGGCGAGGTCAAAGACTCGACCATGGCCATCTACGGCAACCTGCCGCCACTCGACCGCGCCGATCGCTCCGAGCAGTGGAACCGCGCGGTCATCAAGGCCGACGGCCGCATGATTTCGGCCTGGGTCAACGATGAGCTGGTGCAGCAGGTCAACACCGCCACGCTACCCGAAGTCAAGCATCGCCACCTCAGCGGCTGGCTGGGCATTCAAGACCACGGCGGCAAGGTGCGCTTTCGCGAGCTCTACGCGCTCGAGGCGCCGGACGGGCTCGGACTCGACGCCTGGTACGCCAAGATCCGCGAGTCGGGCCCCGAAGTGGTCCTCGATCGGCTGATGAACACCGAACGGCTGTCGCGCGCCGATGGCATCACGTCGGCCGTCGCCACCGCCAAGGTGTCCAAGGGCGGACAGCACACGCTCGTGGAGCTGACGGGCCCGGGAGCGCTCGTGCGCTGCTGGCAAAGCTTTCCCGGCGGCAGGTTCGCATTCTACTTCGATGGCGAAGACACCCCGCGCATCGAGTGCGGCGCCGAGCACCTCTCCAACGACGTGCCCAGCGTTGCCCACGAGGACGAGCCGACGCTGATGTGCCTGGCCTATGCCAAGAGTCTGAAGGTCGTGGTCACCGACCCGCTCGAAGCCTCGTACCGCTTCGACTACGTGACGTTCCCCGCCGGCATGCCGGTCGAGAGCTATTCGGTCAAGCGGCCCGGCATTCCGCGCGGCATGTTGCCGGCCATCACCTACCGGCACGACGGTCTGCGTAGCGGCAAGCTCCGCGAGGCCGAGATCTACGATCGCGTCGTGACCCAGCCGCGCACGATCGAGCCCGGCACGACCGTGCAACTGGCCGCGCTGGAAGGCGCCGGCCTGGTCAATTGGGTCAAGCTGAGCACGGCCAAGGCCGCGCTCGACAACAACGACCTGTGGCTCGAGATCACGGTCGACGGCGAGTCGGTTCCGGCCATCGCCGCGCCAGCCCGCTACCTGTTTCCGGCCTATGGCCCTGGCGACGAGTCGCGCGACTTCAGCACGCTGGTCATGGCCTCGCGCGAGGGCTTTGCCAGCCTGTTGGCCATGCCCTACGGGCGCGGCCTGACGGTTTCGGCGCGCAATCGCGGCGCCAAGCCGATCGAAAACGTGGCCATCGCGATGTCGGTCGACCACGCCACCGACGCCAACCGCGCCGACTATGCAGGCCGCACGCGGCTGCGCGGCGTGTTCGTGCCGGCCGGTTCGACCAGCACCGACCTGGTGCGGCAACTGGGCTCGGGCCGCTGGGTGTCGCTGGTCTACGAGCAGCCCGAAGGGGCCGCTACCGGCGTTTCGACATTGCTAGTCGACGGCCAGGCGCGCGACAGCTGGGCCGCCGCCGACCTCGAATCGTTTTGGGGCCACGCCGGCGAGGGGCGGAATTTTTACCGCTCGCTCAGCGGCCGCCGCCGCGGGCTGGCCTGGCGCTACATGTTGCTCGAGCCGGTCGAGTTCCAGCAATCTTTGGTGCTCAAGCCCAACGACGGCGATCAACTGGGCGACCGCCTGGCGCTGTTCTACTTGCAGAACTAACCCGCGAAATCCACTGGCAGAGCCAGCGACTCCGTCGCGGCACCCACTGGCAAAGCCAGTGGCACTCTGGCTCGACGACTCCGTGCACCCTTAATCGACCGTCCAGTGTGCCAGTGGCGGCCCAGCGTGCGGCATCTCTCCGTTCCTTGAATTGCGAGCTATCGGTCAGTCCGATGCTCTCAGGCCGGCTGCTGCTGCGTAATGCAGTGGAACGCGCCCAGCCCCCACACCAGGTCGACCGCGTCGAGCCCGCGAATCTGCCGGCCAGGAAACAGCCTGGCCAGCGTTTCGACCGCCACGCGGTCGGCCGGATCGTTGAACTGCGGCACCACCACCACGCCGTTGGCGATGTAGAAGTTCATGTAGCAAGCTGGCAACCGCTGATCGTCGAAATAAAGTGCCCGCGGCATCGGAATCGGAATCACCTCGAGCGGCTGGCCTTCGGCCGTGGTCATCGTCTGCAAACGGCGGTAGTTGTCTTCCAGCGGCTCGTAGTTCTCGTCCCGCGGATCGCTTTCTCGCGCGCAAACCACGGTAGCCGGGCCGACAAACCGCGCCAGCTCGTCAATGTGGCCGTCGGTGTCGTCGCCCACGATGCCGCCGCCGAGCCACAGCACCTTTTTGGCGCAAGCATAGTCGGCCAGGTAGCGCTCCACGTCGGCCTGCGACAAGTGCGGGTTGCGGTTGGGGTTCAGCAGGCACGGCTCGGTGGTCAGCACCGTGCCGCGTCCGTTGCCATCGACCGCGCCCCCTTCCAGAATGATGCCCGGCACGAATCGCTGGTGCCCGGTGAACGCCGCGACTTGCGCCGGCACCAGGTTGTCGAGATCGTAGGGCGGGTACTTGCCGCCCCAGGCGTTATAGTCCCAATCCACCAGCGCCGGCGGCTGCCCCTGGGGCGCCTGCAAAAACATCGGCCCATGGTCGCGAGCCCAGACGTCGTTGGTGCGAATGTCGT
>CAZPED010000579.1:0-2958 GCA_964585335.1 uncultured Planctomycetaceae bacterium
CTGCGTCAACAAGATCGACCTGGTCGAGCCGGAATCGCTGGCTTCACTGGTCGGCGTGTACAGTCAGATGGGCTACCAGGTGCTGCTGGTGTCGGCCGCCACGGGTTTTGGCGTCGACCGGCTGCGGCGGCTGATGACGGGCCGCGCCAGCGTCGTGGCCGGGCAAAGCGGTGTCGGCAAATCATCGCTGCTCAACGCGCTCGATCCCAACTTGCAGCTGCGCGTGGGCGTCGTGAGCCGCGAAACTCAAAAGGGTCGCCACACGACCACCACCGCCCGGCTCTGGCCGCTCAGCTTTGGCGGTTACGTGGTCGATACCCCCGGCATTCGGCAGTTTCAGCTCTGGGACGTCATTGCCGCGGAGGTCGGCGGTTACTTTCGCGATTTGCGCCCCTACGTCCATCAGTGCCGGTTTCCTAACTGCACGCACACGCACGAAACCCACTGCGCGGTGAAAGATGCCGTGGCCGATGGCCGGCTCGACCTGCGCCGCTACGAAAGCTACTGCCACTTGCTGGCCGGAGACACGGACGCATGAACCTCGCGCAGCGCCCAAGTGTCTTACGATCTGGTCAGCCGGATACCGGCCCAAGTGCGGGGGTCGCCCTCGCGCTTTTCGGCAATTCGTCCCGCGCCGCCGGCTTTCGCCCGGCAGCCATTGGCCCCGGCCGTGGTGGACGCGATAGAATTGCCTGGACTGACCGCCAACTCCCTTTCTTGACCCCGGAGGCGTGAACTCCCTGTGGCTGAAATGAACCGCGTAGAGAGCGTCGCCAGCGAAGCGGCGATTCTGGTAGGCGTGCTGCTAGCTAACCATCAAGTTCACGGCGATCCTCTGGAAGAGCTCGAGGGCCTGGCCACGACGGCCGGCTCGCGCATCGTCGGGCAGCTCACGCAGCGCCGCGAAACGCCCGACATGACCACGTACCTGGGCCGCGGCAAGGTCGACGAGTTGAAACAGCTTGCCAGCGCCACCGATGCCGACGTGATCATCTTCGACAACGACCTGTCGCCCGCGCAAACCCGCAACCTGGAAGAGGCCGTCGGCGTCAAGGTGCTCGACCGTAGCGAGCTGATCCTGGACATCTTTGCCAGCCGAGCCCAGACCTACCAGGCCCGCCTGGCGGTCGAGTTGGCGCAGCTACAATATTCGCTGCCGCGGCTGAAGCAGATGTGGACGCACTTGTCGCGTCTGAAGATGGGCATCGGCATGCGTGGCCCTGGCGAAAAGCAGCTGGAAGTCGACCGGCGACTGGTTGAAAAGAAGATCAGCGAATTGCGCGGCGAGCTGAAGGACATCGAGCGCCGCAAGGAGCGCGAAGTCGCGGCCCGCAGCGACCGCATGACCGTTTCGCTCGTCGGCTACACGAACGCCGGCAAGAGCACCCTGCTCAATCGCCTGACCGGCTCCGACGTGCTGACCGAGAACCGGCTGTTCGCGACGCTCGACACCCGCACCCGGCGCTGGCAGTTGCCCGGCTGGGGGCCGGTGCTGCTCAGCGAAACGGTTGGGTTCATTCGCGACCTGCCGCACCATTTGATCGCCAGCTTCAAGGCCACGCTCGAAGAATCGCGGCAGGCAGACCTGCTATTGCATGTGGCCGATGCCAGCAATCCGGCCGCGCTCGACCAGATTGGCGTAGTCTACCAGGTGCTCGAAGAACTGGGCATCAACGCCAAAGACACGTTGCTGGTCCTCAACAAAATCGACGCGGCCGATCGCGGCCAGTTGGCCGCCATTCTGGCGCGCTATCCGCACGCGCAGAAGATCAGCGCCCACTCGGGCCAGGGCATTCCCGAGTTGGCCGCCGCGGTCAGCGCGGCCTTGAGCCATGGTTTTCTCGACGTCGACGTGGAAACTGGCGTCGAAAACGGACGGCTGCTGGCCATGCTGGCCAGTCACGGCGAAGTGCTCTCCAAGCGCTACACCGACAGCAGGGTGATCATCCATTGCCGCGTGCCACAGCGGGCCGTCGGCCACCTGCGCGGGCCCGACGTGAACATTCGGCCGCACGGCACCGCGCGTGCCGACGCGCCGGCCAGCGGCCAGCCGGTTCCCGACGCTCATTTATCTGCCGCCCCGGCGCACGTTAACGGCTCGACCAACGGCCGTCCCCACCACTAGCCCGGCGGCGGCGTTTGCGAGCCCGCCATAACCCGTGGTGTGCCGATGGCTATTCGTCAACTTGCCGGCTGCCGCACGATACTCACCGGCGGATCGAGCGGCATTGGCCGCGCCCTGGCTGTTCGCCTGGCCAAAGCAGGCTGCCACCTGGTTGTGGTCGCGCGGCGTCGGGAGCGTCTGGACGAGCTGGCCCAGGCGGTCTCGCAACTGCCCGGTCGATTCGAAGCCGTTGTCGGCGACATCACCCAGCCTGAAACCCGGCAGGCCACGCTACAACGCGCCGCGGAGGTCTTCGGCGGCCTCGATCTATTGATCAACAACGCCGGCATTGGCGCCACGGGCCGGTTTGCCGAAGCCTCGGAGGAGCGGCTGCGGCGCGTGATGGAAGTCAACTTTTTTGCTCCAGCCGAAATGATTCGCGTGGCACTCCCGGCGCTAGCGGCGGGGCGCCGTCCGATGATCGTCAACATCGGCTCGATATTAGCCCACCGTGGCATACCGCTTTGCGCGGAATACTGCGCAAGCAAGTTTGCCTTGCAGGGCTTGAGCGAATCGCTACGGGCCGAGCTCGCGCCGCGGGGCATCGGTCTGTTGGTCGTCAGCCCAGGGACGACGCAAACCGAATTCTTTTCGGCGGCCATCGACGCCGCTCCCACTCCTTGGTCGCATCGCCGCGGTGTTTCGCCCGAGCTGGTGGCCAGGCGCACCGTTCGCGCGATGCGCCTGGGGCGGCACGAAATCATTGTGGGTCCCGCCGGGAGACTCCTCGTCTGGTCGAATCGGCTGTTTCCTCGCTTAACGGACCGCGTGTTGGCGCTTTTCTGCTGAACTAA
>CAZPED010000580.1:0-2947 GCA_964585335.1 uncultured Planctomycetaceae bacterium
CGCAAACGGCTAGTAGCTCGGGAAAGTAGGAGCTTACGAAGATAATGGCCTTGCCCTCGGCTGCCTGCTGGCCCATCAGGCGGTAAATCTCGCTCTTCGTGCCCACGTCGATGCCGCGCGTCGGCTCGTCGAGCAGCAGCACGTCGGCCTGTTGGTGCAGCACACGGGCCAAAGCCACCTTCTGCTGATTGCCCCCCGAAAGTTGCTCGACGGTTTGCTCGCTCGAGCGGGCCTTGATTTGCAGACGGCTCATCCACTGGTTCACCGCGGCCCGGCGGCGGCGCAGATTGATCCATCCACAGCGGCTATAGGGTGCCAGCCGGCTGTAGGTAATGTTGTCGGCGATCGTTTCGCGCTGGGCGAGCCCCTCGGTCTTTCGGTCTTCGGAAACGAGCCCCAAACCAGCGCGAATGCGGGCGTGCGGCGTGGCCGGCGGCATCACGCCGTGCACCAGCACCTGGCCGCCGCGCACCGCGTCGAGCGCCATCAGGCAGCGCAGCAACTCGGTGCGCCCGGCGCCCACCAGGCCGGCGATGCCCAGAATTTCGCCGCGGCGCAATTCGCAGCTCAATTCTTGCGGCATGCTTTGACCACAAAGATCGCGCAGCGACAGCACCACCTCGCCCGGCGCGTGCGGCACGGTGGGAAACAACTCTTCCACGGCTCGGCCCACCATCAGCTCGACAATATCCTGCTCGCGCACGCCAGCCAGTTCGCCCGAGCCGGCGACGGCGCCATCGCGCAGCACCGTGTAGCGATCGGCAATCCGGCGAATCTCTTCGAGGAAGTGGCTGATATAGATGATCGCAATGCCCGACCGCTTGAGCTTGTCGATCGTGCGAAACAGGCTCTCCACGTCGTGCTGCGTTAGCGAGCTGGTCGGCTCGTCGAACACGATCACGCGGGCATCGATCACCAGTGCCCGGGCAATCTCGACCACTTGCTGGTCGGCCACCGACAGTTGGCTGGCCAGCGCGTCGAGCGGCAGATCGTCGCGGCCCAGCAGACGCAGTGCCTGGCGAACGCGCTCGCGCTGTGCGGCGCGGCGCACCAGGCCGTAACGGGCTTGCTCCTGACCGAGCATCACGTTTTCGACCACGCTCAGGTGCCCGGCCAGGTTGAGCTCCTGATAGATCATGGCCACGCCGGCCGTGCGGGCAGCGTGCGGGCCTGAAGGCGCGTAAGGGCTGCCCCCCAATTCCATGCGGCCGCTATCGGGAGCGACCGCGCCGCTGAGGATTTTCATCAGCGTGCTCTTGCCGGCGCCGTTTTCGCCAATGAGCGCCAACACCTGGCCGCCGCGGGCTTCGAGCGATACGCCCGACAACGCGCGCGTGGCGCCAAAGCTCTTGCTCACGTCCGACATTCGCAGCAGCGCGGTCGCCATGGCCCCTTTTCGCGCCTCAGTCGGCTTGCACGGGGTTGAGCAATTCCTTGATCCGCGGCTCGTCCATGTTTTCGGGCGTGGCCATGACTTCGCCCGTGGCGACCCGCTTTTCAACCGGCTCGCCGCGCAAATGCTTGACCAGTGTTTTGACGCTCAGGTAGCCCATCGCCACGGGGTCTTGCAGCACCAGGCCATGAATCTTCTTCTCGGCCATGGCCGGCACCAGTTGCGGCCCCGGGTCGAATCCCACGAAGATCACCTTGCCGGCCAGCCCTTCCTGATCGAGCGCTCCCAGCACGCCCACGGTGTTGGGTTCGCAAACGGCAAACATGCCGTTAACCCGGTCGCCAAACTGGTTGAGCACTTCGAGCGCCTTGTTCTGGGCTTCGAGCGGGGTGATGCCCGAGTATTGATCGTCGGAAATGATCTTCAGGTTGGGAAACTCGTTGCGGATGGTCTGCAAGAAGCCCTCCTCGCGCTGTTCGGTGCTCTCGCTGCCGACGTTGTAGCGCAGGAGAATGACGTTTCCCTTGCCGTCGAGACGCCGGGCGATTTCGCGGGCTGCGAGGGCGCCGCCATTGAAATTGTCGGTGGCCACGTAACTGACCGTCACCGATTCATCGGCCAGCCCGCTGTCGAAGATCACGGTCGGAATTCCCGCGTTCTTGGCTTCCCGCACGGCCGGCACGAGGGCTGTCGAATCGAGCGGGGCCAGCACGATGCCGTCGACCCCCTGGGCCACGAAGTCCTGCACCAGGTTGATCTGACCTTCGCGGTCGTTCTCAAGCAGGGCGCCTTTCCAGAGAATCTCGACGTCGAGACCTTCTTGACCCAGCTCCTCGGCCGCCCGCAGTGCGCCGGCGTGTACCGATTTCCAAAAGACGTGCGTGGTGCCCTTGGGAATGACGGCCAGTTTGTAGGCCTTTTTCTGGGCAGCGCCGCCGGCGGTTTCCGGCGAGGCCGGGCCACCGCCGCAGCCGGCCAGAAACACCAGCATCCAGCAGGCCAAGGCGTAGCGAATCATGCGACTAAGCTCCCTGGGGATGCTCACGCGCCAAGCGGTGAGCCGATGCCTTCGCCGAACGATGAGAGGGACTTGGGTCCAACACGGCGGCCGTCGCCGACGGCACCCCGAGCCCGACGCCTAATTACGACGCTGCGGATTGCCGCGTGAACCGCCGCGACCACGGCCCCGACCACGCCCGCGGGGAGCGCTGGTTTTGGGATTCTTGGCGCGCGATTCCATGTTGACGCTGACGATGTAGCCGATGGCTTCTTCCCAGGCCGGAATGGCGCGGTGACTGTTCTTGTCGACCCCCTCGTCGCCTTCCTCGTCGCCCGCTTCAGCGGCCAGGCCCAGGCCCAGCGCATCGGCATCTTCGTCGTCCTCGGGCAGCGCGGTCTCGTCGTGCGGGGCGGCCGCTTCTTCGCCAGCCGCGCGCTGCTTGTCTCGGCCACGTCCCGATCCCCGGCGGCGACGGCGACGGCGGCCCTTGCGTTCGCGGGGTTCTTCTTCGCTCGAGGCTTCAGCCGCTTCGCCTTCCTCGGCGGCGACGGACT
>CAZPED010000581.1:0-2946 GCA_964585335.1 uncultured Planctomycetaceae bacterium
ACGGCCGACCGCAACATCGAGCGGGCCCGCTATCTGCGCCGCCACCTGAACAAGGACAACGGCGACGACTCGGGCAAGAACTAGCCGCGGCCGCCAGGTTACCAGTTCCCCCGCCCTGCTGCCCCCAAAGCGGCATTCATTGCGGCGCCGCACTACTCGGCCTGGGGCGACCGCAACTTCACGGCGTGCTCCGGCCGGCTAAGCGCTGGTCATCTTGGCGCGCACGGCCGATACGACCGGCTGGGGCACGAACCGCGCCAGCTGCTCATCGCCGGCCATCGCCGCGATCTGTTTGATCAGCGAGCTCGATATGTGCGAGAACTGGTTGTCGGCCATCAGCAGCACGGTTTCGATGCCCGGATCGAGCTTGCGGTTTGCCAGGATCATGGTGAATTCCGACTCGATGTCGCCCAGCGAGCGAACGCCCCGCAGCAGGATTCGCGCGCCGCAGTCGCGGCAGAAACTGACGGCCAGGCCGGAGAACGTTTGCACCTCAACGTTGGGCAAGTGCTTGACGCACTCGCCGACCAGCTGCAGCCGCTCCTCGGGCGTGAACAGCGATTGCTTTTCGATGTTGATGCCGATGCCGACGATCAACTGATCGACCAGCCGGCTGCTGCGTTCGATGACGTTGAGGTGGCCCAGCGTGATCGGGTCGAACGAGCCAGTATAAACGGCTACCCGGGAGTCGGAGTTGGTCATGAAGCCGGATTCCGCAGCGCGAGGGGAGACGGACGGTGAAGTCGGAAGTCTCCGCAATTCTAGCTTGCGCCGCGAGGCGGAGCGAGATCGTTCGGCCGGGGCCCGCGGGCCGGAAATCAGCGGCCAAATTGCTCGGGTGTGGGCCTCGTCAGGCCAGGTCGGCCCAGGCCCAGCGGCGGCGCGCCCAAAGGGCCAGGCTCAGCCCCGCCAGCACGCTCAACAGAGCCCAGCACAGGGGTGTCAGCAGCGGCTCGGAATGAAACACGTGGGCATAGTGCAGCGCCAGAACCACCACCATCAAGGAGACGTACGACCAGAGCGTCGTCCCGATCAGCAGGATCGGCAGCCAGTAGGACCGCCGCATGGTCAACAGCCCCAGCCCCCACAGAAATACGCCCAGCGCCCAGAGCACGGCCAGGTGGGCCAATGTGTCGGGCACCACTTCGCGCGGGTGCCGGCTGTAAAACAGCAATCCGCTGGCAACCGTGGCTGTAGAGAGCAACACGAACCACATCGCGACGTCGCAGGCCAACGCTGCGGCTATTTCGGCGAAGTATTGATCGCGCGAGACCGGACGCAGCAGTTCGCTGCCGATCGTGGAGCGCCGCCCCCGCCAGGCGGAAAACGGCGCGAGCAGAAAGACGGCCGTGACCAGCGCCAGGACTCCGCCGATGGTCATGTCGTCGGCACCCGATTGGTAAGCAATCAGCGCGGCCCCGCCGGCGCAGACTGGAAACAGTGCCAGTTGAATCCACGCCGTGGCCACTGGCACGCGCCAGCGCTGAATGGCCCACAAGCCGGTGCCGGCATGGGCCAGCCGCCGGCTGACGACCGCGTCGCGCCAGCCGAGCACCCATTCGTCAAGTTGGCCGGTCACGCTTTCGCTGGCGCCCAGGTGGGCGCCCAGATCGTCGCTGACGGCATCCTGGTCTCCCATTCGGGTGAGCCACCAGCCGGCTGCCACTTGCGCCGCTGCCGTCACGGCAATCAGCGGATAGGAGATCGCCGGCCAATCTTGGGTGAGCCATTCGGCCAGGCGGTCGGCCAGGTGCCGCCCGTGAACCGTGGCGGCCCAGGCCACGAGCACCGGACCCGCGGCCAGCATCATCAGGGCTCGGGGCCAAACGATCACCAGCGCCAGCAGCAATCCAGCCGGCGCGTGGACGGCAATCGCGGTGGCCATGGGTATTTCAGCCCGCCAGGCCTGCCCGGCCGGCACACCGGTCCAGAGCAGCGCGCTCAGCACGGCGCCGACGGCCAGATGCGCGGCGGCGAACCCGGGGGTGAGGTGCGCCGCGGCCGATCCGAACTGCCGCCGCAAGTGCAGCGCCACGAAGCACGCCAGCGTGCTGGCCACGGCCACCGACGCCAGCACGTTCAGCTCGTTGACCATCTCGGGCCGCGCCCAGAAGCCCGCGACCAGCAAATACACGGGGGTGATCAGCCAGAACCGCAGCCGGCCGAGGTACGTGCGAAGCACTTGCAGGTAGCTATTCATCGTGCAGCTCCAGGAAGATTTCCTCGAGGTTCAAATCCTGCACTTCCACCGTGGCGTGCCACTCGGTCTCGATGCGTCCGACCAGCTCGGGGGTCATCCAGCGCGTGGTCACCAGCGCCTGCTTGCCGGCCACGCGCTGCTTGAGCAGCCCGGGCAACTCGAACCGCTCGGGCAGCGAATTGCTGGAGCTGAGCCGCAGCAGCTTGACCTGGTCCTTGAGGTCGCCCAGCTCGCCGTAGTACGAGATGGCCCCCTTTTGCAAAATGGCCACGCGATCGGCCACGCGCTCCAAATCGCTGGTGATGTGCGTGGAAAACAGCACGGTGCGGCCGCCGCCGGCGGCGATATCGAGCACCACTTTCAGAAACTCGCGCCTGGCCGAGGGATCGAGGCTGGCCACCGGTTCGTCGAGCACCAGCAATCGGGGTTCGTGCGCCAGCGCCAGCACGATGGTCAGTTTTTGCTGCTCGCCCACCGACATGGTTCCGGCCCGCCGTTCGAGCGGCAACTCCCACTCGGCCAGCAAGCGGTCGGCCAGCTTGCGGTTCCACTTCAGGTAGAACGAACCGACGTATTCGACGATATGCTTGACCCGCATCCAGGGATAGAGCTGCGGCGTTTTCGGCACGTAGCCGATCAGTTGCTTGGCGCTGGCGCTCAAGTTCCATTCCGTCTCGTCGCGCACGCTTATCTTGCCGTGTTGCGGTCGTGCCACCCCCATCTCCCAGCGCAACTCCGTGTCTTTT
>CAZPED010000582.1:0-2939 GCA_964585335.1 uncultured Planctomycetaceae bacterium
CCAACCGCATGGAGTGCTGGTCGCAGCGCACCGCCACGTTCATGATCATGGGCAACGTCTGCACGCGCCCCTGCGGGTTCTGTTCGGTGCCCAAGGGCAAGACCGAGGCGCTCGAGCTCGATGAACCTGAGCGGGTGGCCGAAGCGGCCGAGCGGCTGGGCCTGAAGCACGTGGTGATCACGTCGGTCACGCGCGACGATCTGGCCGATGGCGGCGCCGACCACTTCTACCGCTCGGTGCTGGCCGTGCGCGAGCGGACCGACGCCACGATTGAAGTGCTCACCCCCGACTTCATCGGCAAGCCGGGAGCCATCGAGCGGGTGGTGGCCGCGCGGCCCGAGGTGTTCAACCACAATACCGAAACCGTGCCCCGGCTCTATCGCGAAGTGCGCGGCCGCAAGAGCGTCTATCGTTGGACGCTCGAGCTGCTGCGCCGCGTTAAAGAGCTCGACCCGATGATCAAGACCAAGAGCGGCCTGATGCTGGGCCTCGGCGAAACGCACGAGGAGCTGTTCGACACGCTGGCCGACTTGCGCGAGGCTGGCTGCGACTTTCTAACCCTCGGGCAGTACTTGCGCCCCACGCCGCATCATTTGCCCGTCGTGCGCTATTTGCCCCCCGAGGAATTCGACGAGCTGGGCGCCGCCGCCCGGCGGATGGGATTCGTGCAGGTGGCCAGCGGCCCCTTCGTGCGCTCCAGCTACCATGCCCGCGAAATGGCCGAGGCCTAGTGGGCGCCCGGCGGAACTGCTTTAGCGCGCCAGTTCGAGCGTGCCCCACAGGCTGGGATCCGAGGCGAACGGGAACTCTTCGCCCACGCTGAAGTATTGCCGCCCCAGCTCACGGTCGAAGATGTAGTAGGTAAAGCCCAGCCGCGGATGATCGGCGGGATTGAAGCCCGTCAGCGCCGCTGCCGGAATCAGGCAGGTCATCACGTAGCCGCTCGCGCGGGCGTCGCAGGCCACGCGCAGCTGGCCAGGGCGCACCGGATTGGCATTTTCTCGCGCACGATCGACCAGCAACTGGTCGGCCACGGGCTCGGCGTGGTTCCGCCCCGCGCCAGCTGGCAAAAATACGAACCGATGGCAGAACCGGCTGGCCCGGTGAATATTGTGCGTGTCGCGGGTGTCGATCCACACCTGCAGGCCGTCGCTGTCTTCGAGCTTGCTCTCGCGGCACCAGAGCGGGTGGCGCTTGCCTTCCACCCGCACGCTCAGCACCAGGCCGGCCTCGCTCCAGGCGGCCCGCACGTCGGCAAACGACTTTTCGCCCTCCAGCTCGCCCAGGGCCGGCAGGCGAAACCGCACGTCGGGCTCGGCCAGCTTGCCTTTGCCCACGGCCGCGTCGTACCCGCACGGGGCGGCAAAGCGAAACAAGAATCGGGTTGGCAGCAGCGGTTCGGACATGGCTTCAGGCGGTCGTCAAGTTTCTCGGCAATCGATTACGCGGTCAGTCCCGCGGGGCGCTGACGGTCGCTCAGGCTGGCCAGGTGCTCGGCCAGAAAGGTGCGCAGGTCGCCGCGGTCGAGATCTTCGATCTTCGTAAGTTTCAAACGTAGCGTGTCGCGCTGCGGCCCGGTCTGGAACTCGCGGTCGGCCCCCAGCTCGCGCACGCGTCCCAAGGCAAACCGGCCCTTGGGCCCCGTCAGCACCAGGTCGACCGAAGCGGTGCGCTTGGTGAAAATCGTCGCCCAAGCCTCCTGCTGCGCGGGCACGAACACGTGCACCAGCTGCTGATTGTTCCACAAGAACTGTCCCTGAGGCGCGACGTCGCGCAGCAGCTCGCACAGGTCTTCCAGCACGTCGACGTCCCACTGCGGCGGTTTGCCGGGTGGGAAGCCCTTGCGGGCGAAGTGCCATTTCTGCCCCAGCACCTTCCAGGGCATCAGGTCTTCGGGATTCTCGCGTGCCTTTTCGGCGAACTTGCCAAAGCCGGCGATTGCCGCATCGACGAACTTCCAGAACTCGGGCTTGTCGATCTCCTCGAGCGAGTGAACCTGGAGCTGCACCTCCTGGAACGGACCGCGCAGGTTCTTGCACTTCACCCGCGGCTCGTTGCCGTAGACCGGCAGATCGGGCAGGTCGTTGAGCGGCTTGAGCTGCAACTGGCTGAGCAGCGACTCGCGCTTGAACGTGTTCTTGGCCACGCGGAACTTCAGCTTGAGCAGCCACTCCTCGCCCGTAATGGCGTGCAGAAACCAGCCGTCGCTCTTCGTGGGCGAGGTGATCTCGACGATCGTGCGGGCATTCCAATTGACGTCGGCGAACTTGCCCGAGGCAGCGATCCGATCGACCACCTTTTCCAGAATGCGTCCGTCCCAGCGGCAGGGCTGACCTTTGCGGCCCACGCGGTCGCGGGTGTGCCAGACGCGCCCATTGAGTTCCCAGGGCATCTGGGCTTCCTTGCCAACTTCGTTGATGTCGACGTCGCCGGGCCGTTCTTCTTCCTGCGCGGCAAAGTCGTGAACCACACGTTTGGCGTGCGGGCTGCTTTCGATCGTCTCGGCCAGCACCTCGCCCGTGTGCGAGCGGTGCAATCCCGCGCCGGCTTTGCGGGCCTGCTGGGCATGCGCCACGATGTCCTCGGGCGTGCCGCTGGCCACGACGTAGCCGCCACCGTCGCCGGCCTCGGGGCCCATGTCGATCACCCAGTCGGCCGTTTTGATCACGTCGAGATTGTGCTCGATCACCACCACCGAGTTGCCCAGGTCGACCAGCCGGTTGAGCACGTCGAGCAGTTTGGCAATGTCGTCGAAGTGCAGGCCGGTCGTCGGCTCGTCGAGGACGTACAACGTCTGGCCCGTGTCGGGACGAGCCAATTCGGCGGCAAGCTTGACGCGCTGAGCCTCGCCGCCTGAAAGCGTGGGGGCCGGCTGACCGAGCGTCAGGTAATCGAGGCCCACGTCGCACAGCGTTTGCAGAATCCGGCGAATCGCCGGA
>CAZPED010000583.1:0-2932 GCA_964585335.1 uncultured Planctomycetaceae bacterium
TCGTGTTCGGCACGCTGCACACCACCGGCGCCCAGGGCACGGTCAACCGCATCATCGACGTGTTTCCGACCAACCAGCAGGACCAGATCCGCACGCAGCTCAGCACGTCGATCATCGGCGTGCTGTCGCAAGCGCTCATCCCCAAGATCGGCGGCGGGCGCTGCGCCGCCTACGAGCTGCTGGTGTGCAACTCGGCCATCGGCAACCTGATTCGCGAGAACAAGACGTTCCGCATCACCTCGGCGATTCAAACCGGGGCCAAACAGGGCATGATGCTGCTCGACGACTCGCTGTTCAACCTCTGGCGCGAACAAAAGTGCACCAAGGCCGACGTGTTGGCCAAGGCCGCCGCGCCCGACGAACTGGCCGCGCGCATTGCCAATGCCGAGCGCGGACTGTTCGACGACGACGACGACGTGAAGAACAAGCTCAAGGAAGAGAAGAAAGACAAATAGTCCGCCCCAGGCGGTCCAGTGGCCTCGACGATGGCCAGCGGGCCAACAGGGCCCAACCGAGTTTCCACTTCCTCAATCGCAAACGTATTCAGCACAGCGAGTTCGCGTATGGCGGTCCGGCGCATCGGTCAGATTCTTGTCGACCTGGGCTTCATCACCGACGATCAGCTTGAAGAACTGCTCGAAGAACAGCAGCAGCGCCCGGGGCAGCTGCTGGGCAAGGTGGCCGAAAGCCAGAACCTGATCAACGAGGAGCAGCTAGCGCAGGCGCTGGCCGAGCAGTTCGGCATGCAGGTGATTCACCTGGCCGACACGGTCATTCCGCCCAACGTGCTCAGCCTGGTCACCGACACGATGGCGCACATGTACCGCATCGTGCCGATCAGCTTCCGCGACAACACGCTGACCATCGCCCTCTGCGATCCGCAAAACCTGGCCATCCAGGACGAGCTGCGGACCTTCCTGGGCTACGACATCCGCGCCGTGGTGGCCACGGAGCGGGACGTGATGAAGTCGCTCGAGCGTTACTACGCTTCGAGCGAGAGCGTGGAAAGCCTCGTGCAGGACATGGATGCCGACGCCGAACTGGCCGCCGCGGCCGAGGCCGCCGGCAAAGAGGGCCCGATCGACCTGACCAGCGTCGAGGCCCTGGCCGATAGCGCGCCGGTCCGCAAACTGCTCAACATGGTGCTGCTGCTGGCCATCAAGGACCACGCCTCGGACTTGCACTTCGAGCCGTTCGAAGACGAGTTTCGCATTCGCATCAAGGCCGACGGCGTGCTGTACGAAATGGTGCCCCCGCCGCGCCACCTGGCCTTTGCCATTACCACCCGCATCAAGGTGATGGCGAATCTCGACATTGCCGAGCGCCGCATGCCGCAGGACGGCCGCATCGAGCTGACCGTCGGCGGCCACCCGGTCGACTTGCGCGTCAGCGTGCTGCCGACCATGTTCGGCGAGAGCGTGGTCATGCGGGTGCTCGATCGCTCGGTCGTCTCGCTCGATCTGGGCAAAGTGGGCATGGACGCGCCCACGATCAAGTCTTTCCGCGAAGTGATGCACAAGCCCAATGGCATCATCCTGGTCACCGGGCCCACGGGCTCGGGCAAGACCACCACGCTCTACTCGGCGCTCAGCGAGCTGAACGAAATCACCGAGAAGCTGATCACGACCGAAGACCCGATCGAGTACGACATCGACGGCATCGTGCAGGTGCCGATCGATTCGAGCATCGGCAACACGTTTGCCATGTGCCTGCGGGCCATTTTGCGGCAAGACCCCGACAAGATCCTGGTCGGCGAGATTCGCGACCTCGAGACGGCCGAAATCGCCATTCAGGCGTCGCTGACCGGTCACACCGTGTTCAGCACGCTGCACACGAACGACGCCCCCAGCACGATCACGCGTTTGCGCGACATGGGCATTGCGCCGTTTTTGATCACGGCCACGGTCGAGGCCATTCTGGCCCAGCGGCTGGTGCGGCGGGTGTGCTCGCAGTGCCGCGAGGAAATGGTGCCCACCAGCGAAATGCTACAAGACCTGGAGCTGACCCCCGCCGACGTGGCCGGCAAAAAGTTCTACCGCGGCCGCGGCTGCGACGCCTGCAACAACACCGGCTACAAGGGCCGCGTGGGCCTGTTCGAGCTGATGATCATGAACGATAACCTCCGCGACATGATCATGCAGAACTGCTCGCGCGACGAACTGCGCGACGCGGCCCGCAGCTTCGGCATGGTCACGCTCCGCGACGCCGGCATGACGGCCGCCGTCGAGGGCCGCACGACGCTCGAAGAAGTCATTCGCGAAACGGTGCTCGAAGCTTAACCCGAATGCCAGCAACCCTCCGACACATTCCCGAACCCCGTAGCCGCGCGGCCCTGCCGGCGGCCACAACTTAAGGACGACGGCGATGCCTACCTATCAATTCGAGGCCATGGACTCGACGGGCGCGGAGATCAAGGACGTCATCGAAGCCGCCAGCCAGGAGGAAGCCCAGGCAACGATTCGCCAGATGGGCTACTTCGTCACCAAGATTGCCGTCAAAAAGCAGAAGAAGGCCGCCGCCGAAAAGGCCAAGGCCGGCCGCAAGCGCAGCTTCGCCCTCGGCCGCGTCAACAGCAAGGTGCTCACCACCTTCACCCGCCAGCTCTCGATTCTGCAGGATGCCGGCCTGCCGATTCTGCGCAGCCTGCGAATCCTGGAAAGCCAGTGCAAGCCCGGGCAGTTCAAAAACTGCCTGATGGACGTTTGCGACGAAATCGAAGGCGGCTCGACGTTGTCCGAAGCCATGAGCAAGGCCCCCAAGGCCTTCGACCGCTTGTACGTCAACATGATCAAGGCCGGCGAGGCCGGCGGTGCCCTGGAAGTGATTCTGCAGCGCCTCGCCGAGTTCCAGGAACGGGCTCAGTCGCTCAAGCGCAAAATCAAAGGCGCCATGATCTACCCGGTCGTGGTCATCAGCGTGGCCGTGGGCATCT
>CAZPED010000584.1:0-2932 GCA_964585335.1 uncultured Planctomycetaceae bacterium
ACCGGCAGCTTCAATTCGCCGTAGTGCCAGAGCTGAAACTGGTAGACGTCCTCTGGCGCAACGTCGAAGAATGCTTGCGACGAAAAGGGCTGATTGGCATTCAGGCCCGCAATGGCCAGCCAGCCCAGGTCGCTGGTCTCTTGCACGGGCACCACTTTGCTTTCTCCCACGCGCACGACCAGCCCCGGGGCAAGTTTTTGCGGTGCATCTTTCAGCGCGGGCAGCGCTTTAGGGGGCTCGACCGTGATGGCCAGCGGCACGGGCGCAACTCGTTGACGCGGGTCGTTGGCCTGGCCGGCCAGCGCGTGAATCGCCACGGGCCCCATGCCCAGCGTCCGTGGATCGACCGAGACTTCGCCCGATTCGCCCGTAATCGTGCCCAGCAACCGCCCGTTGTGGAGGATGAAGATCTCTTTCATACCCGGGGCGCGGGCTTTGACGAGCAGCTTCTGGTCGAGCCGCACTTTTCCGGCCGGCTCCGAGGCCAATTGGACGCGCTGGCCACGATTTTCGACCCAGACGGGAATGATCGCCCGGCCCTGGCTTTCGATGGGGGGTGCTTCGATGGCCACGACGCGCAGCTCGTGATAGCCGTCTGACTCGGCCGTGGTGTCCCAGCTGAGCGGCTCGCCAAACGGTTTGCGGGCCACGCGGCGCCCATCGACGAACACTTCGACCGTGTCAACCGTGCCGGCCTTCGGCAGCTTGGCGTCGACTTTCAGTTCGAGCGTTCCTTTGACGCGCTCACCCGCTTTGATGCCCGCAACCGTGACCACGGGAATGTTGGCCCAGGGACGGCAGAGCGGGTCGCCAACGATCAGCAGTTGGGCGGGGGAAAACACCGACTGGTAGAACGACTCGGCCAGCGTGCAGCCGCGCGCGTAGTGTACCTGCACCGTGGGCCAGGGGAACTTCTGCGTAATCAGCATCGGCTCGACGATGGTGCCGCTGGCCCCGGCCGCCCCGTAGCGCAAGAACTCGGAAAGGGGCGTTTGCGATGAGCCTTCGCCCATCACGCCGCCAAAGCTGGTCAGGTTGTCGCACAAGGCCCCGGGCAAGAGCGTGCTTTTGGAGCGGCCCCAGTTGAAGTCGGCCGCTCCCATCGTCAGGCCAGCCACGTCGGGGCGTCCCATCGGAATCGGCGTGGCAATCACCTGCCCGTGTACGCCCAGGGCCTTGAGCTCGCTGACGGCCTCGGCATAGGCTGGCGCCCTGGCCATGGAGCGAATGTCGCTGGTTCGGGAGAAGTAGATGGTGCCCTTGGGGCTGGTGCCGTCGGCCGCGGCGCTGCGTTTCAGGTAGGCGAGTGCCTCGGCCACTGAATTGCCGCGACCGCTGGTCATGGCCAGCATCGTCGAGAGCATGTATGGCTGGCCGCCGGCCTCCACGAGCTCGCCCGCGTTACCCCAGCCATACCAGCTACGAAAACCATGTGTGGCCGGTTTTGTCGTGCGCTGGGTGAAGGCGCGCATGTAGTGATTGATGTGAAAATCGAGCGTCAGCGGCTGCTTGACGGCCACCAGGTGCCAGAGATAGGTGGCCGAGTTGATCGACAGGGCCGGCCTGGCCTGCGGCGGAAAGTCGGCGACCTTAGGAAAGTCGCTGGCGATGTTGATCGAGTAGGGGAAGTCGCTCGAATACACGATGTAATCAATCTGCGAGCCCAGGCCCCGTTTTTGAATCGCATCGAGCACGGGCAGCAGTATCTTGCCGCGAAACGCGTCGACGTCGGTACTTTCCGGACCGCCTGTCCATTCCAGGTAGACGACGTTGATCGGCGGAATTCGCCGCAGCTGGGCATAATGATTCGCGATCGCCTGCGAGGCCCAGCTGGCCGTGTTCACGACCAGCAGCAGGTTTTCCGGTCCGCCGCCGCCCCGAGCTTGGGGATCGCCGGCCAGCGCCGCTGCCAAGGCCAGTGAGACCAGGATCGCGTAACGGCGAAAGCGTTTCATGCAGCTAACCGTTGAGTCCGAGTGGAGAGCCGGAAGAGAGCAGCTCCCCGATGATAAGACAACCGGCCCGGGCAGACCAGCGCGTTTGCGGCGAGGCCGACGGCGGCGCGCATTGGCTCGCTTGTCGACCCATCCCAGCGTGCCGGCTACCCGCTAAAGCTTACTTCTTTCCCAGTCGGCGTTGGGCTTGAAAAAACTGGGTCAGGATCGAGCCGCAGCGGTCCATCAGCACGCCCGAAACGATTTGCGGGCGATGATTGAGCCGGGGGTCGCTGAGCAATTGATAGAGCGTGTGAACGGCGCCCCCCTTGGGATCGGCCGCGCCATAGACCACCGTGGGAATGCGGGCCTGCAAGATGGCCCCAGCGCACATCGGGCAGGGTTCGAGCGTGGCATAGAGCGTGCAGCCCTCCAGGCGCCAGCTGTTGAGGGTTTGGGCCGCCTGCGTGATGGCGATCATCTCGGCGTGAGCCGTCGGATCGCGGAGCTGTTCGCGCTGATTGTGCGCTGCCGCGATCACGCGGTCGTTCTGCACGATCACCGCCCCGATGGGCACTTCCTCTTCGGCCAGCGCCGCTTCGGCCTCGGCCAGCGCCATTCGCATAAAGTATTCGTGCACGTTGACGACTCACCGGAACAGGGGACTTAACGATTGCCGCGCCTAGCCGCGCAGCTCGAATTGCCGCATCAGGCGGTCGGTCTGGTGATAGGCTTCTTCGACCCACTCGACGATCCGCTCGGGCTCGGGCGAATACTCAAGTTCGATCGAGATTGCCCGATCGCCCAGCTCCAAGGCCTTGATCTCGCGCAAGTACGGCTCGAACGGCACGACTCCGCGGCCGGGCGGCAGATCTCCGTGGACCTTGCCATCGCAATCGGACAGGTGTACGTGGTCCACGCGGCCCCGCAAACGCCGGATCTCCTCGGCCGGCACCCGCGAGAGCACGAGGTGCGAAATGTCGAGGTTCGCCACGACC
>CAZPED010000585.1:0-2930 GCA_964585335.1 uncultured Planctomycetaceae bacterium
TTTCGAGTGCTCGGGCTCGACGTCGACGCGGAATTCCAGTTCCCGGAGCGTTTCGCTGGTCGTCGGGCCGATCGAGGCCACGATGGCTCGCGCCATGCCGCGGCGCATTTCGGCGGTCAGCTGCAACTGGTCGGCCATGCGCAGCAAATTGACGACCTGGTGGCTCGACGTGAACATGGCCACGTCGATCGTGCCGGCGGCCAGGGCTCTGACGTTGGCTTCGAGCGGCGCCAGGTCGAATGGCAGCTCCCAGCGGTAGACCTTGATGCACGAGACGCGCGCCCCCCGGGCTTCGAGCCCGGCCACGAGACTGGGATTGGGCTGTCCGTACTCGATGAGCCCAACGTTTTGCTGCGCGATATTGATTTGGCCGTCGATGGTCGAGAGCACTTCGCGCCAGGTGTTGGGCTCGGGCGCGCGGTAGGTGGGCGTCAGCCCCAACTCGCGCAGCACTGTCACGGGTTTAGGGCCGCGGGCAATCGTGATTACGTCGGAGATCGACGCCAGCAGGTGCTGGCGGTCGACGTGCCGCTCGACCTCGGCGAGCAAGTGGCGAATGCCCACGCCGGTCATGAAGATGACGATGTCGATACCGCCGGTGATCACGTGATGGGCAAAGTCGATGGCCTCGCGATTTTCGAGGATCGGCTCCTCGCGCATCGAAGGGCTGACGCACGGCACGCCGCCGAAACGCTCGATGAGACTGACCATCTCGCTGGCTCGGCGGCTCTCGAAGGCGGCGACGCGCAATCCGGAAAAGTTGGCGGTGGTTTTCGACATGCCCGGCGGCATCCTTTGCAATTCAGAAACGGTCGGCCGCCGGAAGATCCTCTCGCGGCCGGCGCACAGGCAGCCATTTTAACCGCGCGACACGCGGTTGTAACGCCGGCCGACCCTGCGGGCTGCCGCGAATTCGGGCGAGAGGGGGCGCAAACAAAACCGGGAGCGCGAAACCAGTCGCGCTCCCGGTGCATGTCAGATTCTGCCCCGGCGAAAGCTTGGTCGCCGCGGGCCCGCTGCTGGGTTTAGCGGCGGGCGAATCGGCGCGACGTCGAGCGGGCAAAGAAGCGGCCGCGGGCCGGCGCAGTGGTCGTGGCGGCCACGGCCGGCTTGCTTTCGGCCGGCTTGGCTTCGGCCGGTTGAGCCGGTGCCGGAGCCGGGGCAGCCGCCGTCGCGGGCGCGGGGGCCACGGTGCAGGTCGCGCAGGCCGTGCCGCACGAGCTGCAGCCACGACGCAGTGCGGCGTGCGACTGGCTCGCGCCGATCACGACCAATGCCAATGCCAACGCCGCCATGCCGATTACGTTCTTACGCATCAAAACTCCTCCTCGATGAAACAAACGAAACACGAGATCCTGTCGGTTCCAGGTGATTGCGGTGTGCGGGCCACGAGCCCGTTGGGCGTGGGCACTTGGGGCGCCGCGACTGCCCAGCGAAACGAATCAAACGCCTCGGACCTTGGCGTCTGCGCGGTACCGCCGCCGCGCGGGCAGCACGAAGCTGCCCCAGGGTCCGTCCATGGAACCCGAGCCTGCAAAAACTTCCGCGCAAATTCCTCCGTCGGTGGCGCGGAAACTAATTTGGCTATGTGGTGACGCGGGCCGCCAGCGGTCACGCGTGAGCGGTCAACTAAACCGGCCGGCCGCCGCAGTGTCAACCTGCCCATTGGGCACAATCGGCACTTACGTCGACACTTGTCGCGCGCCGCTTGCGCGAGACGCGACGCGCGGATCGCCGCGTGACAGGCGAGGGGCAATAGGTCCCAACTCCCTGACACACAATAGATTGATGCGGTATGCTACCTGTACGATCGACGGGCGATTGTGCCGCACCGCGCCAGCGAGCTTGCGCATTTGCGAAAAAATTTTCCCGATCTGCGCGCGACAAGCGGCTGCCAAGCCGAAACAGGAGGGTTGACATGAGCGTGGATAAGGCCGAATTTCGCCGGGCGCTGGGGCACTTTGCCGCCGGTGTGACGGTAGTGACCGCCCAGTTTGACGATGGCCAGCCGGTGGGCATTACCGTCACGGCGTTCAGCTCGCTGTCGCTCGAACCCCCGCTGGTGCTGATTTGCATCGACCGCCGCGCGCGGATGCACGATCGCCTGAAAGTCGACGGGCACTTTGCCGTGAACATGCTCGCGCAAGATCAGGAATTCGTCTCGCGCCGGTTCGCCTCGAGCGAGCCCGACCAGTTTCGCGAAATTGGCTATCGGCTGGGCGTAACCGGGGCGCCTCTCATTCAAGGGACCGTCGCGGCGGTGGAGTGCCGGATCGTCGAACTCGTCGGCGGCGGCGATCACACGATCTTCGTCGGCCAGGTCGAATCGACCCAGGTCAGCGAGGGGAAGCCGTTGTTGTATTTCCGCGGCGGGTACGCGCAGTTGAGCTAGTCGGTGCGGCTCGCCCGCTGGCTGGCGGTTTGCCTGGCACCTAGAGCATGATGCCCGACTGCCAGTGACCGATCAACCGCTCGACGGCCGCTTCGAGCGGGAACGCTTGGCACAGGCCCTGCTCGTTGCGCGCGACCAGCTCCAGCCGTTCGAGCTTGGCCAGCGCGTCGGTCACCTCGAAGTCGACGTCGTGCCCCACTTCGGCCGCGACGAACTGTTCGATCCGCCGGTCGAGCTCGCCGGTCGGCAGCGCCACGGCTGGCCCATTGCGCCATAAGAAGTAATAGGCCAGGACCGCTTCGCGATTCTCCTGTTCCTCGGCCTCGTCGACCATGCGATGGATGACGCCCGCATTGTTGTCGATGTTCTGAAAGTACAGGCTCTGCGTCAGGTTGAGCTGGTACTTCTGCCGGGTGTTCAAGTATCCGTAGATGGAGCGCACGCCGTAGCCGAGCGTGCCGCCGACGAGCCCCCACATGCCGACGGTTGGTCCGAAAGCGAAAAAGGCCTTGGCCGCCGCGATCGACAAGCCCGAGAA
>CAZPED010000586.1:0-2918 GCA_964585335.1 uncultured Planctomycetaceae bacterium
CGAAGTGACCTCGCAAGATCAGCGCCAGCTGACCACCTGGTATACCGAGCACGCCGTCAAGTTCATCGACCAGCACCACCAGCAGCCGTTTTTGCTCTACCTGGCTCACAGCATGCCGCACGTGCCGCTGCACGTAAGCGACAAGTATCAAGGCAAGTCGGGCGCGGGGCTTTACGGCGACGTCGTTCAAGAGATCGATTGGTCGGTCGGCCAGGTGCTGGCGGCGCTCGATAAACATCAGCTGGCCGATCGCACGCTGGTGATCTTCACCTCGGACAATGGTCCCTGGCTGAGCTACGGCAATCATGCCGGCTCGGCCGCTCCGCTGCGCGAAGGGAAGGGCACCAGTTGGGAA
Source organism: uncultured Planctomycetaceae bacterium (assembly GCA_964585335.1). Lineage (GTDB taxonomy): Bacteria > Planctomycetota > Planctomycetia > Pirellulales > PALSA-1355 > CAZPED01. Next base: position 356 of record CAZPED010000586.1, read on the forward strand.
GGGGGCGTCCGCGAACCGTTCATCGCGCGCTTTACCGGCGTCATTCCCGCCGGCAGCGTTTGCCGCGAGCCCGCCATGACGATCGACTTGCTGCCGACAATCGCCAAACGCATCGGCGCCCAATTGCCCGAACATGCGATCGATGGACTCGACATCTGGCCGCTGCTCACCGCGCAGCCGGGCGCCAAGTGCCCGCACGAAGCCTACTTTTACTACTACGCCAACAACGAGCTGCAAGCCGTTTCGAGCGGTCCGCACAAACTCTATTTGCCGCACATCTACCGCACGCTGGGCGGGCGGCCCGGCGGGCGCGACGGCATTCCGACGACCTACGAGCAGCGCAAGCTGACCCAGCCCGAACTGTACGACGTGGATGCCGACATCAGCGAAACGACGAACATTGCCCATAAGCACCCGCAGGTGGTCGAGCGCCTGTTGGCGTTGGCCGAACAAGCCAAGGTCGAATTGGGCGACACGCTCACGGGCCGCGCGGGCCAAGGCGTGCGCCCCGGCGGCAAGTTGGCCGAATCGGACAAGCCGTAGTTTCTGATCGATCCGCGAGGCGAGATATGTCCACGTCACCCGTCCTTGTAACCACGCACGACGTCGAGGGGGGACGGATCCTCGACATTACGCTCAACCGGCCGGAAGTGCACAATGCCGTCGACGGCCCCTCAGCGCGGCTGCTGCTCGAAGCCTGGCGCGCCTTTCGCGACGACGATTCGCTGAGCGTCGCCTTGCTGCACGGCGCTGGCGACAAGGCGTTTTGTTCGGGCGCCGACCTTTCGGGCCTGGCCGGGCTGGCCAGTCTGGGCGACGCACAGCGCGAAACGGCCAGTCAGCATGGGCCGGGACCCATGGGGGGCACCCGCATCGTGCAGCGCAAGCCCGTCATCACCGTGGCCCAGGGATATGCCTATGCCGGCGGGCTCGAGCTTTTCTGCCACGGTCACATTCGCATCGCCGAGCCGCAGGCATCGTTTTCCGTGGCGTGCCGCCGCTGGGGTGTGCCGCTGGTCGATGGCGGTACCGTCTACTTGCCACGCTTAATCGGCTGGGGCGCCGCGCTGCCGCTGATCATCACCGGACAGCGCATCGATGCCCAGCGAGCGTACGAGGTCGGACTGGTTTGGGAACTGGTGCCCCCAGGCGCCGGCCTGGCCCGCGCGCTCGACATGGCTCGGCAGATATGTCAGCAACCGCGCGACGCGTTGCGGGCCGACCTGGCCTCGGCCCTGGAGAGCTGGCACCAGCCGCTCGAGGCCGCGCTCGATCGCGAGGCGGAGAATCTTCGGCCCGTAATGGCCAGCGAGTCGACGCGCCAGGGCGTCGAGGCTTTCCACCAGGGCCGACGGTTCTGGTTTACCTGAAATTGCGGGCAAAGCGGGGCGTGCCAACTACGTCTTGGCCGCCGCTCGGCGTTTGCGGGTGCGTGCCGCCTTCTTGGCCGACTCGCTGCGGGCTTTCTTCGAGCGGGCTGCCGAAGCGGCGCCGCCGAGCTTGCCACCTTTCTTCGCAGGGCCGGGGTTCCTGGCCTTGCCGCGCCCGGAGCCTCCCTCTTTCTTGCCGCCGCCCGTCGTGGCGTTCACCGTGGCCCACGCGCGGCGCTCGGCTTCGCGGCGGCCGACGCCGCGATCCTCGTAACCCTCTTCGATGTGCTCGGCCTGGCGCTTTTGTTTCTGGGTGTACTTCGACTTATCACCGCGTGGCATGATGCTGCTCCTTTACCAATGCGCTCGCTGGTCTGTTTTCGACGGCACCGCCGCCAACTAAAAACGGCTGGCCCAATGCGTGCCGCACAACAAGACCACCTATGCAGCAAACGTGCCAATTCGTTTAAGACTCGTGATAGGCGATCGTGCGATCGCAGCGGATTTGCCGCCCAATTGCTGGAGTCGAACTGGTTAATCTGGCATAGTGAGCATCAGAACGGCCGGGAGGCTTGTCGAGGACGAAAGGCGCGCGTGGGGAATCGAGCCGATGTGCGACACGATGGTGGTGGTTGGCCAGGGGGGCGTGCTGTTCGCCAAGAACTCGGACCGCGACCCCAACGAGGCGCAATTCCTCGACTGGCGGCCGCGCGCCAGCCATCCGCCCGAAGCTCGACTGCACTGCACCTGGATCGAGATACCTCAGGTCGCTGAAACGCACGCCGTGCTGCTGAGCCGCCCCTACTGGATCTGGGGCGCTGAAATGGGCACAAACGAGTTCGGCGTCACGATCGGCAATGAAGCGGTCTTTACCCGCGAGAAGTACGCCGCCACCGGCCTGACCGGCATGGATCTGTTGCGCCTGGCGCTCGAACGCGCGCGAACGGCCCACGAGGCCGTCGAGACCATCGTCTCGCTGCTCGAAACACACGGCCAAGGCGGCGGGTGCGGCCACGAAAACCGCGCGCGAACCTATCACAACAGCTTTTTGGTCGCCGACCCGCAAGGGGCCTTCGTGCTGGAAACGGCCGGGCGCAAGCACGCCGTCGAAACGGTGCGCGGAGCCCGCAGTATTTCCCACGGCCTGACGATTTCCGGCTTTGCCGAGCACCACAGCGATCCGCTGCGCAGCT
>CAZPED010000587.1:0-2918 GCA_964585335.1 uncultured Planctomycetaceae bacterium
ATCTGTTCCCGCACGTCGCGACCTGTGTCGATGACCTCGCCGTGGTCCGCTCGATGGTGTCGAACTTCTCCGAACACACCAACGCCAACTACTTCATTCACACCGGGCACGGCCAGCAAGGCAGGCCGAGCATGGGGGCGTGGGCGACATACGGGTTGGGCAGCGAGTGCCGTGAGTTGCCGGGTTTCGTGGTGCTGTCCAGCGGCATGATTCCGCCGGGGGGCTGGGATTGCTTTCACAGCGGTTTCTTGCCGGCGACGTTTCAAGGTTCGTCGTTCGTGCGCGGCGAGCAGCCGGTGGCCGACCTGGCCCGGCAGGAAGTCAGCGAAGCGGCCCAACGCCGCAAACTGGGGTTGATGCGCGCGCTCGACCGCCACGCGGTGCAGCGGATGGGGGCCGACGACAAGTTGGAATCGGCCATTGCCAACTACGAGCTGGCCGCGCGCATGCAAACGGCCGTGCCCGACCTGATGAACTTGCAGGACGAGAGCGCGGCCACGTTGAGCCTGTACGGCATTGACGACCCGGTCACCGAAGCTTACGGCCGCCAGTGCCTGGTGGCGCGGCGGTTGGTCGAGCGCGGCGTGCGGTTCGTTGAGCTGCTGTGCCAGAACCTGGGGCACGACCGCTGGGATCAACACAGCAACCTGCTCGGCGGGCATGCCGACAACGCGCGGGCCACGGATAAGCCCATTGCTGGATTGCTCAAGGATCTCAAGAGCCGCGGGCTGTTGGACGAAACGCTGGTGCTGTGGGGGGGCGAGTTTGGCCGCACCCCCATGGCCCAGGGCTCCGACGGACGGGATCACAACCCTTTTGGCTTCACCATGTGGCTGGCCGGCGGCGGGATCAAGGGGGGCACCATTTACGGCGCCACCGACGATTACGGATACTATGCCGTCGAAAACAAAGTGCAGGTTCACGATTTGCACGCCACGATGCTGCACTTGTTAGGCATGGATCACAAGCGACTGACTTACCGCTTTGGCGGGCGCGACATGCGGCTGACCGACGTTCACGGTGAACTGATTCAAGATATTCTGGCTTAAGATGCGAGGTAAACGGCGATGACCAGCGAGCGACATTTGGGGCGGCGGAGGACGTTGCTTGCGGCGGTCGTCGCCGCGCTGCTGCTAGCTAACGCTTGCCAACTTGCCGCCGCGGCCGACGCCAAGCCGCTTAAGGTGTGCATCGTCTCGGGCTCGCTCGAATACAAATCGGCCGAGACGTTACCGGAGTTTCAGAAGCTGCTAGAATCGCAGTATGGCGTGCAGTGCACGCGGGCCTTTATTGTCGGCAAAGACTTGGAGCACCTGCCAGGGCTGGAAAACCTGGACGATTGCGACGTGATGCTGCTGTTCACCAAGCGGCTGAAACTTTCCGGCGAAGAGCTGGAACGCATCAAGAAATATTGCCTGTCGGGTAAACCCATCGTGGGAGTGCGCACCGCCAGCCACGCGATTCAAACCTGGCTCGAGCTGGACAAGGAAGTGCTCGGTGGCAACTACCAAGGCCACTTCAGCAACGACGTGCCGGTTGACGTGAAGATCGTCGAGGCGGCCAAGAACCATCCGATCCTTTCGGGCGTCGAGCCGTTCCGCTCCGTAGGCAGCCTGTATAAGAACCAAGGGCTGGCCGATGACACGCACGTGCTGCTCAATGGCGTGAGCACCGAATCGACCGAGCCGATCGCCTGGACGCGCGACTACCAAGGGGGCCGCATTTTCTACACGTCGCTGGGCCATCCCCAGGATTTCCAGGAGCCCAGCTTTCGCCGGCTGCTGGTCAACGCACTTTTTTGGGCCGCCGGGCGCGAGCCGCAGCCCAAGCAAACGGCCGACGCCGGCATCGAGCTGCAAAAAGACATTGTGTACGGCACCGGCGGCGGCGAGCCCCTGAAACTCGATCTGGCAACTCCCACAGGGCTGAGCCAAGCCGTGCCGGCCATCGTGTGGATTCACGGCGGCGCCTGGCAGGGGGGACGCAAAGAGGAATTCGAAGGCCTGGTGCGCGATGCGGCGCGGCGCGGCTATGTGGCCGTGTCGATCAATTATCGCCTGGCGCCCAAGCACGTCTTTCCGGCGCAAATCGAAGATTGCAAATGTGCCGTCCGTTGGCTGCGAGCCAACGCCGAGCGTCTGCACGTCGATCCCAATCGAATCGGCGTGGTGGGAGCGTCGGCCGGAGCGCACCTGGCGATGATGCTCGGCGCCATGGACTCCTCCGACGGATTGGAAGGCGAGGGGGGCTCGGCCGAAGCTTCCAGCCGTGTGCGGGCCGTCGTGTCGTACGCGGGCCCGACCAACTTGCTAGCCGAGTTTCCAGCGGTTTCCCGCCCGCTGCTGGCCACGTTCCTGGGCGGAGCGGTCGCCGATAAGCAAGACGCCGCACGCCGTGCTTCACCTGTCACGTACGTCAATGCGGGCGATCCGCCCATGCTGCTGGTCCAGGGCACCAAGGATCCGCTCGTGCCCCACGACCAGGCCGTGCAGATGACCGAGGCCCTGACCAAGGCCGGCGTCCACGGACGCGTCGAGTTGCTCATCGGCGAGGGGCACGGATGGCCGAAAGAGCACGAGCGCGTGATGCGTGCCTCGTACGAGTTTCTCGACGGGCTGCTCAAAAAGTGACGCCGCGCGGACAGATTACGCAAGCCAAACGTGGCCCCGAGCAGACCGCTTTCGATACGCTGAACCGCGCGATCATTCAGTGCGAGCACTGCCCGCGGCTGCGCGACTATTCCCAACGCGTTGCTGGCGAGAAACGTGCGGCGTTTCGCGATTGGGAGTATTGGGGCTGGCCGGTACCGAACTTTGGCGATTCGAGTGCGCGGCTACTGATCGTGGGGCTGGCGCCGGCGGCGCACGGTGCCAACCGGACGGGGCGTTTCGCCGGTCGGTTGGTGCAGCTACAAAACC
>CAZPED010000588.1:0-2913 GCA_964585335.1 uncultured Planctomycetaceae bacterium
TGGAAGTGCACGTGCTGCCATTTGCCTTGCTGCATCTGCCAGACGCGCGTCTCCTCGTAGTGCGAGGTAACCGGCACGCCCGCGTCGTTGACTGATTGCACCAGCCGCACGTAGGCCACGACGGCCACGTCGCCCATCAGTCGGACTCTTGGCGTCGACATCGTCGTGGTCCGCGGCCCCTCGGCGCCGCCCAGGTCGAAGTAAAAGCGATGAAACTCCAGCCCCTGCACGTAGTGGCCGCGCGCCTCGGGCTCGAAACAGCTGAGCGTCGGGTCGCACAGCTCCTGGTAGGTTTCCCAATCGCCCGCGGCAATGCTGTCGAGCAGTTGCTGCGTCAAATCAATCAACTCTTCTTCGCCCGGATCGGCCATCGTCGCTGCTTTCGTGGGGTGGAAAAAACTAACTCAGTAGGTTCAAGAGCCGCAACTTGTCGCGGCATTCGTCGCGCTCGCGGCAGCGCTGCAGCGATGTCCAGGTCGGATCTTGCGCGGCAAGAAAATCGTCTTCCGACGCTTGGGCCTTGCCAGCCGCGGCCAACCGCTGCATCAGCCGCTGCACGACCTGGCAGTCAAGCCGCGACAGGAACAAGCCATCGAGCCGGTAGTCGACAAACGCTTCCCACACCAGCGGGAACAGCGGCTGCACGATTTGCCGCCCGATGGTCGTGGCATATTCGCGAATCTCCCACTGCGCGTGGCTGTCCATCCGCAGCGCCAAGAAGTGCAGCAGGTTGTGCAGGTCGACTTTCCAATAGGCCTCGGTATAGGTCGACAGCGGCAGGTCCTTGCGGGCCTGCTCGCGAGCCACGCCCAGGGCGATTCGCTGTTCGTACAAGTCGCGTGCTTGGCGCTGGAACTCGGCTTCGGCGGCCGAGAGCTGCGCGCCTTGCGTCGCGTCGAGTTGGCCAGCGCTGCCTTGGCGGTTCTGCGTGGCCTGGGTGCGCCAGCCGTCGGGCTCGGTGGTCTGCATGGCGTCGATGGCCAGTGAGTACCTGGTGCTGTACTCGTTGACGTTGGCCGTGCGGTGGCGAATCCACTGCCGCCAACAGTCCATCGGCACGCGCACCAGCAGCTTGAGCTCGGCCATTTCGAACGGCGTGGTGTGCCGGTGACGCAGCAGGTAGCGAATCAGACCGCGATCGTCCGACACCTTGCGGGTGCCTTCGCCGTAGCTGACCCGCGCGGCCTGAACGACGGCCTGGTCGTCTCCCATGACGTCGACCAGACAGACGAAGCCGTCGTCGAGCACCGGAAACTTGTGCCAGCGCAATTGTGTAACTTGTTCGGCGTTGGTTGCCATCGTGCGGTCAAAGACCCTTTACTGCTTGGCCAGCAGCTCTTCGACCAATTTGGCCACGAGCGCGGGATTGTCTTGTTTGTGCAAATGCTCGATGCGCGACTTGGGGATCTTCAGTTTCTCCAAAGCGCCCAGAATGTACTTCCACTGTTTTTCCCGGGCCTTGCCTTCGGCCAGGTAGAGCTCGGTGACCAGTTCGCTGAGCCGCTGGAGCGAGATCGCGTCGCGGTTCTCGTAGTACTTCTTGATGATGTTCTGCTGGTATTTCGAACGTTCGGCCACGCGGGCTCCTCCGAGTTGGAAGGGGGATGCGGAACTCCGTTTCGCGTCCCGTGATCTTGGCGAAATCGGCCGCCTTTGGCAACCGCTGGGCCCGGCGGCAAACCCCCGGCTGCGGGCTGGTCTTGACAGTCGACACGGGGCGCCCCTCTGCCAGCAGCGCGAAGCGGCAGACTTGTCTTCCCCGCCGGGCGGGCCCTTTCTACCATACCGCCCCTATGGATAGCCGCGAATCGCGACAGCTCTGGGGCGGTATTTGGGCGACGGGCCTGGGCACTCTGGCCAGCCGGCTGCTGGGCCTCGCACGCGACATCGTAACGGCCGGCCTGCTCGGCATGAGCGGTGGCGCCATGGACGCCCTGGTCGTCGCGCTGCGGGTGCCTAACCTGTTTCGACGGATTTTTGGCGAAGGCGCATTGGCGGCCACTTTCCTGCCGGTCTTCGCGGCCGAGCACGACGAGTCGCCCCGGCGCGGCTGGCAACTGGCCAGCGGCCTGCTGGTGGTGCTTGCCACGGTGCTGGGCCTGGTCACGCTCGTGGGCGAGGCGGTTTGCCTGGCCGTTTTTGCTTGGGGGCCTGACGATGCCGCGGTGCAGGGCGTCGCCGGGCTGACGGCGATCGTGCTGCCCTACCTGGTACTGGTTTGCCTGGCCGCGCAGGCCTCGGCCATGTTGCAGGGGCTGATGCGCTTCCGCGCCGCGGCCCTGGCTCCCACGCTCCTGAACATTTGCTGGCTTGTGGCGGCGCTGGCCGTCGCGCCAAGCTTTGGAGCCGACGCTTGGGCTCATGCCCGAGTGCTGGCCGTGGCCGTGGTCGTTTCGGGCGTATTGCAATTGGGGGTGCTGCTGGGCGTGCTCCGCCGAGCTGGCTTTCGATTCAGCCTCGACTGGCGATCCAGCCAGTCAGCATTGCGGCGCGTCGTGTTCACGCTGGGGCCGGTGGGGCTGGGCCTGGCCGTCACGCAGCTCAATACGCTGGCCGACAGCCTGATCGCCTGGGGCATGGCGGCCGAGCCCGGTGGCGAGCGTACGATCGGCTGGCTGGGGCACGCGGTTCGCTACCCGCTGGAAAGCGGGGCGGCGGCTGCCATCTACTACGGCGAGCGGTTTTATCAACTGCCGGTCGGCTTGTTGGGTGTGGCGCTGGCCACGGCCATCTATCCGCTGCTGGCGCGTCATGCGGCCCGCGGCCAGCAGCAGCGCTTGGCCACGGCCCTTGGCGCTGGCTTGCGGCTGGCCGTGTTTGCCGCGCTGCCGGCCGCCGTGGGCATGATGATGACAGCCGAACCCGCCGTGAAGTTGCTCTTCGAGCGCGGCGCGTTTGCGGCCGACGATGCCC
>CAZPED010000589.1:0-2906 GCA_964585335.1 uncultured Planctomycetaceae bacterium
GGGCTTAACTTCCTCGTGTCAGCCGGCCGAAGATAGGACCTGGGCAAACTTTGTCGATTGAGCCGGTTCTGACGCCGCCTCAAGCAGACGATATATGCCCCCCGGTGTTCGACGCGATTTTGCCGCCGAGATTCCTCAATGGCCGTGGCTGATTCCAACCCTCATCCAACCGATCGAGACGGCGAAGGCCGGCAGCGCCGGCCGGCTCGCCGAGTCGACGCGGCGCATAGCCTGGCGGGGCAATCGCCCGAGCCGGCCGAAGTGCCACCGGCCGCGCCCATCGCGGCAGACGCCGCGGAATCGATCGCGGCGCTCACCGCCAGGCAGGTGCGCACGCAAGCTGCCCAACTGGCGACGCATTTACAGCGGCAGCAGGCCACGGTCGATCACCGCGAAGCAGAACTAAATGCCCGGCTGGCGGCCATGGAAAACGAAATTCGTGGCGCGCGCTTGTGGCTCAACGAGCGAAACGAGGAACTTGCCCAGCGCAGCAACGAGCTCGATCGCCGGGAGCACGAACTTGTCGAGCGCGAAGCCGAGCTGGCACCGGCCAGCGATGGGCGCAAGCCGCGCAAGGCTCGCCCGGTGGCCGTGGCGGCCGATGCCCGCGGGGCGGAACTCGACCGTCGTCAGGCGGAGCTCGATGCTTTGGCCTCGCGGCTGGCCGATCGGTTTTCGACCTTGGAGCACGCTCGCGATTTTGAACACGCGATGCGGGCGCTCGAAACGCGCAGCCACGAGTTGCAGCGGGCCGAGAAACTCTTGGCCGAGGACCAGTTGCTGCTCGAACAGCAGCGCTTGCAGTTGGCCCAGCAGCGCACCCAGCTGGCCGAGAGTTCGGCGCTGGCGCAATCCAAACTGGCCGAACAGCAGCGCAAGGCAGCCGAACAGCAACAACAACAGCGCGCGGAGCTCGATCAAAGGGCCGCTGAAGTCACGGCTCAGCAACAGGCGCTGGCCGCCCTGCGGGCCGAGATCGTACGCACGCAGCAGGAAACGCTCGAATTGCGACTGGCGACCGAGGAAACTTGGGCCAAGCTGTGTGGCCGGGCCGCCGCGGCCGACGTGGCGCAAAGCATCGCCCACTTGCGGCTTCGCCTGGCCGACGAGCACCGCCAGCAACGGGCCGAAATCGCCGAGCAGAAAAGTCAGCTCGAACAGCTGGCCGATCGGCTGGCGGCCCAGCATGCCCAGTGGTCGCAACAGCGCCAGGACGTGCAGGCCTGGGTGTTGCAGCGGCAGCAAGACTTCGAGCGGCAGGCGGCCGTGTTGATGTCGGCCAATCGACAACTCGAGGCCGAGCGCGCCGCCATGTGCGACGAGCGCGCCCAGTGGGAGAGCGAACGGTTGCGGTTGCAGACCGAGATTCGCCGGCTTATGGCCCAGCCAAGGCCAGTCGTGCCCCTGGCGGCCTAGCGCCGGCAATCAGAGTTGAAACTTCTAACGCGCGGCTTCGTCCGTCGTGCTGGTCGCGGCCTCCGCCGGTTTGCCGTCGGCATCGAGTGGAATCTCGATTTGCTTGGCCTCGTCGTCCTGAGCCGATCGCTTCTTGGGCGACTGGCTTGTCGACTTCGACTTGCCGGGTTTCTTCTGCTTGAGTTCCTCGGCGTCGACTTTGGCCTTCTGCGAAATTGCCATTCCCGCGCGAATCTCATCGGGCGAGAACCAGATTTCGCTCGAACCGTCGAGATGTTCGATTTGCTTGGCGGCCAGTTCTTCCCAAGTCATGTCGTTCGACAGGTGCCAGGCAGCCGCTTGAGTGGCACGCTGGTCGCCGCCCTCGCGTCCGAAATTGGCCAGTAGCGTTTTCAACTCGGGCTTGGTCGAGAAGTCCTCGATCGGGTGAATCTCGTACTGCATGTGCGCGTGAGGCACCTTCTTGCCGTGCTCCAGGCACACGGTGGGCACCTTGACCTGGGCGACTTTTTCGGCCGGCACGTTCATCATGCCCATGCCCATGCCGCCGCCCATTCCGCCACCCATGCCGCCGCCTACCGATTGACCGCCCACACCACCGCGACCGCCCGCGGCGCCACCGCCGCCCAGGCCGCCGGCACGCTGGGCCAGCACGGGCATGCCGGCAAACGCGTCGGGCAGTTTCACCGTCAGCGGCTTGCCGGTGTTGTTGCGAATCATCACGCGCGATTCCTTGTCGTCCTTGGGAATCAGCCGCACTTCGATGTCTTTCGACGCCATGGCATCAAACATGTCGACCGGGGGCGCCGCCTGTGCCGCGCTTGTGCCCGAGCGGCGTTCGGCCGACATCAACAGGGCCGGCAGCACCAACATCGAGCACAGCAATACCAGGGGCAACCAGTTACGCAGGGCGGTGGTCACGGCGCAATCCCTCCGACTTCAATCTGTTCCAACAACGAGAGACGTGGCTTGGTTAGGCTGTTTCGATCGCCCAGGAGATAGCGCAGTGCCGCGTATCGGCAACCCGCCCCAAACCCAGCGCGAAACAGCTCAATCCAGGATAATCGGGCAAGGTGGAAAAAGCCAATTGATTTGCCCCCTCGACGGCCGGAAACCGCACCCCTGGCTGGCTCACTCAGGGTGGCTGGGCCCCGGTGAGAACAAAAAAGCCCGTCGATTCCCGAGGGAATCGACGGGCTGGGAAACGGTAGTTAAGCCGCCCGTGAGCTGGCTTGCCCGGCTGGCTGGCGGCCGGCCAGGCATGCAGCCCCTGGAGGGATTAATACATGTCGTAGTCGCCGCCGTGGCCGGCGCCCGCCTTCTTGCCTTCCTTCTTCGGCTTGTCGGCAATCAGGGCGTCGCTGGTCAGCAGCAGCGTCGAGACGCTGGCCGCGTTCTGCAGAGCCGTGCGCGTGACCTTGGTGGGGTCGATAACGCCGGCCTTGACCAGGTCTTCGTAGGTGTCGGTCGCGGCGTTGTAGCCGTTGTTG
>CAZPED010000590.1:0-2898 GCA_964585335.1 uncultured Planctomycetaceae bacterium
CAATGGCCGAACACCGCGGCCAGCCGCTGGCCGGCGTGTTGCTATTGAGCGATGGCCAATCGAACGCCGGCGAGGATCCGCGGAAAACGGCAGAGCAGGCGGCGCGCCAGAACGTGCCGGTCGTTGGCCTGGCCGTCGGCAGCTTGCAGGGGCCCAGCAACGGGCGCATCGCGGCCATCGAGGCCGATCCGGTCGTGTTCGTGCGCGATCCGGCCGAAGTGGCCGTACTGGTCGAGGCTCATGGCCTGCAAGGCCGCAATGGGCTGGTCGTGCTCGAGAAGCGTCAGGATGCCACCTGGAGCGAAGTGGGCCGCGAGGAAATCGCCTTCGGCGAAGATGCCGCCAGCAAACGCGTCAGCTTCAAAATTACGCCCGAAAACATCGGCGAAATCGAGTTTCGCGCGCGACTCGTGGATCTGGGGCCCGAGCTGACCGACACCGACAACGTGGCCACCCACCAGATGAAAGTCGTGCGGCAGCAGATCCGCGTGCTGCTGGTCGCCGGCGCGCCCTCGCCCGAAGTGCAGTTCCTGCGCAATGCCTTTCTGCGCGACACCGGGCTGGAGTTTGCCTGTTGGTTGCAGTCGGCCGGCAACGGCTACGAGCAAATGGGCACCCGTCCGATTCGCCGCTTGCCTAACAACCGCCAGGAGCTCGATCAATACGACGTGGTCGTGCTGTTCGATCCTGACATGCGCGCCCTGGGGCCTTCCTGGTCGGAGCTGCTCAGCCAATTTGTCGGCACCTCGGGGGGCGGGCTGATCTTCGTCGCTGGCGAAATGCATACTCGCAACTTGTTCGACGGCGTGGCCTCGGACGGCGGCGAGTCGACCGCCACGGTCGACAACGGCTGGCTGCGCACCTTGCCGGTGGTGGCCGATCCGGGCTTGTTCAAAACGAACGCCGAAGTCGCCTTGAGCGCGCGCGAGCCGTTCAACTTGGAGCTCACAGCCGAGGGGGCCGCCGACCAGGTGTTTCAGTTCGACGTCGATCCTTCGCGCAATCGCGAGATTCTGGCCAGCCTGCCCGGCATGTTCTGGCACTTTCCGGTCACCCGCGCCAAGCCGGGGGCCACGGTGCTGGCCCGCCACGGCGATCCGCGGATGCGCAATGCCTTTGGCCGGCACGTGCTGTTGGCCGTGCACCGCTACGGTCCGGGCCATACGGCCTTCCTTGGCTTCGACAGCACCTACCGCTGGCGCTATCTGCACGAGGAATACTTCGACGGCTTCTGGGCCCGCCTCGTCGACCGCCTGGGCCGTGGCAAAGCCCTGGGCGGGCGCTATCCGTTTGCCCTGACGACCGACAAGGCCAGCTACCACACGGGCGACCGGGTGATCGTGCGCGCCACGGCCATCGATCCGACCGACGGCAGCAGCGCGGTGGCCGATCTGCGCGGCGAGGTGGAACTAGCGGGACAAACGGCCGCGCCGCTCGAAGTCGAGTCGCTGGCCGACCGCGTCGGCGTGTCCGAAGGTTCATTCACCGCTGGCGAGGCGGGCGTGTACACCGTGCGGGTGCTGCCGGGCAGCGTGGGCGCGGCCGGCGATCCGGCGGTGCGCCCCGCCACGCTTTCGATCCGCGTCGAATCGTCCGACAGCGAGCTCGACCGGCCGAAGCTCGACCGGGGCTTGTTGGAAGACCTGGCCCGGGCAACGGGCGGCCAGGTGATCTCGCTCGTCGACTATGCCAGCGTGCCCGACGCGTTCAAGGTGCACGAGGTTGCCCGGACGCTGGAGTATCGCGACGAGCTGTGGGATGCGCCGCTGTTGTTCGGCGGTATCCTGGTGCTGCTAACCGCGGAGTGGATCTTGCGCAAGCGGGCCCGGATGGCGTAAGACCGCTCCCAGCCCCAGAGTCAACGTACGTCGAGAATAGAGATGGCCGTCGTCAACCGCCCTCGAACTTTGCCGCCCGACATCCGGCAGTCGCAACAGCGCGTGTTGCGGCGCTTGGACGTCGTGCGGCGACGTTTGCGCTGGCATTTGCTGGTCGAGGGGCTGTTCTGGCTGGTGACGGCGACGGTGGGCCTGGCCGCGGTCAGCCTGGTGCTCGACCGCCTGCTGCGCTTCGAGCGTCCTGCCCGCCTGGCCCTGTTGGTCGTAATGGCCGCGGCGCTGGTGTGGGTGTTCGTCCGACGGCTGCTGTTGCCCGTCTGCGTGCGGCTCGACAATCTCGACCTGGCCGAAGTGCTTGATCGACGGGCGCCCGGAGTCGGCCAGCGAATTACCAACGTGCTGCAGCTTCCCGACTTGCTGGCCGACGGCCACCTGGCCTCGCCCAGCATGGTACACGCCTCGGTGATCGAATGCGCCCAGACGCTCGACCAGGTCGACATGACGGCGACGCTCAATGCGCCCCGGCGCCGCAAGCTGTTCTGGGGCATGGTGGGCCTCGTGGCCCTGGTGGGGCTGTTGTGCCTGTGGTCGCCCGAGGTCGCCTCGCTCTGGGCTCGCCGCTGGCTGGGCGGTTCGAAAGTGCGCTGGCCGCAGACCACGTATCTCAGCGTCGTAGGAGTGGATGATGCGGGCCGGCTGCTCGTGCCGCGCGGCGAGCTGTCGCTGGTCGAGATCGGCGCCCGGCCCAAGTTCACTCGGCAGGACCAGAGCTGGGTGCTGGCTGGCCGCGACGCGCCGCTGGTCGTCGAATCTGCCGACGAGCCGAGCAGCAATCCGCCCGAGCAGGTGAGCATTTCCTACTCGCTGCCCGAGTCGGGCAAACGGCGCGGCAACGCCACGCAGTTCGACGAGGCGACGTTCCGCTATGAACTGCCGCCGCTGGCCGAACCGATCGACCTCGACATCGTAGGCGGCGACGATTGGCTGGGGCCGATTCGCATCGAGCCGATTGACAGGCCGGCCATCGCCACATTGCAAATCAATGCCCAACCGCCAGGCA
>CAZPED010000591.1:0-2896 GCA_964585335.1 uncultured Planctomycetaceae bacterium
TGCGCTCGCCGGTTTCGGCCACGGTAAAGCTCATGCGGTCGAGCTCGTGCAGCAGGTCGTTGGGAAACTCGATGTCGGCCTTGTCGATTTCGTCGATCAGCAGCACGACTCGCTCGGCGGCGCGCAGCGCCAGCCCCAGCGGCCCCAGCTTGATGTATTGGCGGATATCGCTGATATCGCGATCGCCAAACCGGGCATCGTTGAGCCGCTGTACGGTGTCGTATACGTAGAGGCCTTCCTGGGCCTTGGTGGTGCTTTTGATATTCCAGGTCAGCAGCGGCTTGTCGAGATTCTCGGCAATCGCCTCGGCCAGCACCGTTTTGCCCGTGCCCGGCTCGCCGCGAATCAGCAGCGGCTTTTCCAGCGCGCAAGCCACGTTGACCGCGTCGCGCAGCTCGGGAGTGACCAGGTAGGTGTCGGTGCCAGTAAACAGATGAAAGGACATGAACGCTCCAAGACAGCGAGTTAGTCGCCTGGCGCGCGTGCCAGGCTGGCATTTGCGAGGCGAAGCAGTCAGCCGTCGCCGCCGTGGCCCGGGTTGGCGGCCGGCCGACGGATACCCGTTTGTACCGGGGCGGGGCGGCCGAATCAATCGTGCGCAAAGCGCGAAGAGACCAGTTCCAGCACCTGGCGGGTAATTTCACCCTGACGCTCGCGGCGTTCCAGATCGATCAGCGCGTCGAGCATTTTCTCGGTGTTGCGCGTGGCGCCGTCCATGGCCGTCAGGCGGCTGGCCTGCTCGCTGGCAAACGAGTCGGCGGCGATCCGGTAGAGCCGAATATAGGCGTATTGACTGACCAGCCCCGCGATCAGCGCCGCGTCGGGAAGTTGGCGCCCGTAGGCTTGTGCCACCGGCGACGTCGTGGGGGTCAGCGTGCTCGCGTCGACGGGCAGTATCAGTTCATCGGTTGGCACCTGCTGGGTGATCGAGCGGTATTGATTGTAGATGGCCCGCAACACGCCAAGTTGGCCCGCGGCAAACCGCTGGTCGACCAATTCGGCCAGTTGTTTGACAACGTCGCGCAGCCCGCGCACCGACGTCGCGGCGGCCAGGGTCGCATCTGGCACCAGACCGCGGGCAGCAAGGTGCGCCGCGCCGCGGTGGCCCAGCACGATCAGCCGTGTTTCGGTCTGCTGGCGCAGCACGCGCAGCCGCTGCTCGGCCAGTGCCAGCAGGTCGGTATTGAACGCGCCACAAAACGGCTGCTCCGAGGTCAGCACCAGCACCAGCGTCGGACCGTGGGTGGCGGGAAAGATCGCCGGTTGTGCCACGGCGGGGCGCACGGCCATAATGCCACGCAGAACGACGTCTTCGTAACGGCGCGAGCTGGCCACGGCGCGCTGCGCGGCCTGAATCCGCCCGGCGGCGATGGCACGCATGGCGCTGACAATATCGTGAATCGTGCCGATAGCCTTGCGGCGCCGCTGGGTTTGTTCCAAAGTCATGACTTGACCTCGGGGGTGAAGCTGCCGGCAGCCGCTGCCAGTGCCTGTTTCAAGCTGGCGCGCGCCTTATCGCTGAGCGACTCGGCCGTGGCCATTTCCTGCACAAGCTCGGGCTCCAATTCGTCGCACCGACGCAGCAAATGATCGAGAAACCGGCTGACGCTGGCGACCGGAATGGCGTCGAGCGTGCCCTCGCGCAGCGCGAAAAGGGTGATGGCCTCGTGAACCGCCGACAATGGCCGTAAGCGCGGTTGCTTGAGCGATTCGCGCAGTCGCCGTCCTCGCTCCAGCCGCCGGCGAGTATCGGGCTCGAGCTCGGCGCCAAACCGGGCAAAAGTCTCCAGTTCGTGCAGCTGCGCGTAAAGTAGCCGCAAATCGCTCGACAGCTCACGCAGTAGCCGCCGCTGGGCCTTACCCCCCACGCGAGAAACGCTCAGTCCGACGTCGACGGCCGGCCGCTGCCCTTCGTTGAACAAACGAGAATCGAGATAAACTTGGCCGTCGGTAATCGAAATCAGGTTCGTAGGAATATACGACGAAACGTTGCCTGCTTGCGTTGTGGCGATGGGCAACGCGGTCAGGCTGCCGCCCCCCAGCCGATCGTGCAAACGCGTGGCGCGTTCCAGTAACCGCGCGTGCAGGTAAAAAATGTCGGCCGGATAGGCCTCGCGTCCGGGCGGCCGGTTCAACAATAGCGAGATTCGCCGGTAGGCGTCGGCATGCTTGGTCAGGTCGTCGAACACCACGAGCGCATGTTGCCCCTGACGCATGAAGTATTCGGCGATTGTGCAGGCCGTGAAAGGCGTCAGATACTGCTGTCCGGCCGGCGAGTCGGCGTCGGCAACGACCACCACGGTATGCTGCAGCGCGTCGAACTTTTGGAGTACAGTGAGCGTTTCGGCGATCGTGGCTTTGCGCTGCCCGATGGCCGCGTAGATGCAGAGCACGCCGGTGCTGCGCTGGGCAAGAATGGCGTCTAGCGCGAGCGACGTCTTTCCCGTGGCACGGTCGCCCAGAATCAGTTCGCGCTGGCCGCGTCCCAGGGGCAACAGGGTATCGATGACTTTGATGCCGGTGTGCATCGGCTCGTGGACCGGTTGCCGCTCGATGACGCCGGGCGCCTCGCGCTCCACCGGCCAGTAGTCGGTCGCCTGAAGTTCGGCGCCGCTGTCGAGCGGACGTCCGAGCGCGTCGACCACGCGGCCGAGCAGTTGTTTTCCGACCGGCACGCTGGCCACTCGCCCCGTGGGGCGCAACTGATCGCCGGCGGCCACGTGGTCGCTGCGATCCAAAAACAAGACTCCGAGCTCATCCCGCCGTAAATCGAACGCCAGGGCCGTCAGACCATCGTTGCGCTGCAAGAGTTCGCCGTAGCGAGCCGAAGGGCAGCCGTGCAAGTACGCGACGCCGTCGCCCACGCGCACCACCGAGCCGGCCTCGTACCGCCGCA
>CAZPED010000592.1:0-2886 GCA_964585335.1 uncultured Planctomycetaceae bacterium
CATGTCCGAGGGCGGCCTGGCGGTGGCGGCCTCACTGATGAGCATGCTTGCTGGAAGCGGCTGCAACGTGATTGCCACGGCCATGTACATCGTCGACGGACAAAACACCAAAGCCGAATTCACCGGCTTGAAGGGCAAACGCGTGGCCGTGGTTTGCCGCCCGATCACCTCGCTGCACTTCCGCGATTCCAGCGTCTCGCGCGACCTGGCCAAGCAGGTCGGACTGCTGCTGCAAAAGAACGTGCCCAGCATCAAGCTGGTTGACCCGCGCGAGGTCTTTGAATGGGCCGACGAAAACTCCTGGGAAGAATACTC
This sequence comes from uncultured Planctomycetaceae bacterium, assembly GCA_964585335.1. Taxonomy (GTDB): domain Bacteria; phylum Planctomycetota; class Planctomycetia; order Pirellulales; family PALSA-1355; genus CAZPED01. Next base: position 316 of record CAZPED010000592.1, read on the forward strand.
CGAGATCGGCAAAGCTTTGAATGCCGACATGGTCGTGGGCATCGACCTGGAAGACTTCAACCTGTACCAGGGGCAAACCTTGCTGCAAGGCAACTCGAACGTCCGCTTACTGGTTTACAACATGGCTGACGGCAGGGAGCCGGTATTCGAGAAGCAGTTGCCGCACGACGTGTACCCGCCAACCCCGCCGATTCCGGCCAGCGACGATCAGGAAACCCACTTCCGCCGCAAGTTCGTGGCCTACCTGGCCCGGCAAGTGGCCCACTACTTCTACGATCACGACGCCACGGTCGACTTTGCCAACGACAGCACGGCTTTGCTCGACTAGAGACCGCGCTCGACGAGCGCCGCACGGTCCTAAAGCTTCGGCGGCGGACGCTTCTCGGGCCGGGGCAGCATTTGGGCCCGGTCGTTCTCGGGAGGGCGGCGCGGATTGTTGGGATTCGCCGCCACCTGCTTGGGCGGTTGGCCGACGCCGGTATAAAGCTCGCGCCATTTCCAGCCCAACGGCTGTTTCAGCTCGCGCTCGGCCAATAACGCCCACGGCGTGCCGGGATGTTCGCTGACCACCCGTTTCAGGTACATCCGGGCCTGTTCGGCTTGCTTTTCCAGCGCGGTGCCCACGCTGATCTCGTCGGCGGGCACCAATTGCCAGGTATCGTTTTTCGCGTCCGCGAACCGCATCCCCTGCTTGGCTTTGGCCAGCATGGCGTTGTAACTCTCGGTGCGCACCTTGTGGGCCAGCACGCGGCCCATCGAGCAATCGTAGCCGGCTTGCCAGCGGGCCTTCGTCAGCCGCGCCCGATCTTTTTCGCCAGCGGCCAACGTGTGATACAGCCGCTCGATCTTCGGTTCGACGACCGCCGCGGCTTGTTGCGCACGGTTCAGGCGTCCCACCAGGTCGGCGTCGCTGACCTTGGGAAACACGAGCTGCGGCCGTTCCATCGGCGTCAGCCATGACATTTGCGCTGCCTCGACCAGGGCTTTGCGGGCCTTGTTCTCGCCGAGCAGCCGCTGATACTCCTTGATCGATACATAGTCGGGCCGATAGTCGCGCATCGTCTCGGGATCGAAAAAGTGGCTCAACTGCGCGGACAGCACGGCCGTGTCGCGGCGCTTCAGCCCTCGCCGCTCATCGCGGTTCGGATGCACCGCGGAGAAAATTCCCCCGGTCTCTTAGCACAGCCGCGTCAGACTGTACGGCCCAAAGCCCGAGTCCATCGCCTCTTCGTCGTTGTGGCCGATCGTGACCAGCTCGGGCAGAAACGACTCGGGACCTTGGCGCACGTCGACCGGCTGCGGCGTTTGATCGTATTTCGGATCGGGATCGACGTACATGATCCGGGCGTCGCGGCGGCCAAACGGCGCGGGCACACCCACGCAGTACACCGGAATCTCGAATCTGCGGCAAAGTCCCACCGTGCGATCGAGTTCGGCTTCGTCGTCACCGACTTCGTCAGTGAAGATGATGAACATGACGTTGCGCCGCGGCTCTTGCGTGCGAAACTGCTTGAAGCGTCCCACGGCATCGGCAACGGCCGCAAACGTTCGCTCGACGCCGGTGGTGTCCGTCTTCATCTTGCTGATCGCCTTTTTGATCGTGTCCAAGTCGTCGGTCGGCTTGGCTGTCAGAAAAGAGATCTTTTCGCCGAAACCCACCACGGCGCTGAGCAGCGGCTTGTCGTCGTGCTTTTTGAATGCCGGGTTGTCGGCCGCTTCGATGATGCCCAGCTCTTCGTAAATTCGGTCGAATCGCTTGATGATTTCGGCCCGCTGCCGCTCGAGGCTGCCCGACTGATCGAAGAACCACACGACCAGCGTTCGCCGCTGTTCGAGCGACAGCAATATCTCTTGCGTAATGCGGTCGACTGCGCCAGAGGTGCCCGTGGCGCCCTCGCCGGCGGCGCCTTTCACAACCAGGTTCTCCGACACGCGGGGCCCGGTGGCCAGCCGAATGTCCTCTTGAATCGAAACCCGCTCGCTGATTTGGGGCGCCTCTTGGGGCGCGGGCTCGGTGGGCAAAATCGTGGTCATCGACAGCGTGGGGGCCGCCACGAAACTGGCGTCGGCATTGCCCGCGCTGGTCGAGCCAACCTCGTCGTGCACCAGGTCCGCGGCGCTAAACTCCTCGCTGATCGTCAACGGGTCGACCGGCGGAGGTGGCTCGGCCACCAGGTTCAAGGCGTCGCGAACCGTTTCTTGCTTGACGATGATGAAAGCCAGGATCACGAGCAGCCCGCCGTGCAGCAGCGCGCTGAGCACGCCTGCCCGCAGCGCGCGAGCGCTGGGCAAATAAGCGGCCACCTCACGAGCACGCCAGTCGTTGATAAGCGTGAAAGCTCTCACCTGCTGTTAGCCTGGCACTGAAGGGGCCGCGCGGCGTTCGATCGTCGACAGTCCCTTGGCCTGGGTCCCAGGGCACGCCCCCGCCCCCGAGGTGCCACTGGACCGGATCCTCTCTCTATCTTCCGTGGAACTGCCGCGGCTTGCAACCGACCGGCCGACAACCGCCGGGGCCTTCAGCGCGCAGCATTTCCCGTAAATTATTCGTCGCGGGGGAGTCGATTTATT
>CAZPED010000593.1:0-2877 GCA_964585335.1 uncultured Planctomycetaceae bacterium
TCGTCCTCCATGTGCATGAGCCGCTCGGAGTCCCCGGTGGTCATGCGGGTAAGCGAAATTCCGGGCATCTTCGAGACCACTTCGGCAATCCCTTCCTCGTCAACCACGCCATCGGCCTCGCGCGACTTTTCGCGCCAGTCGCGGGTAATGTTCTGCTTCTTCTTTTTCAGCTTGTCGGCCTGGTCGCGCAAGGCGGCGGCCCGCTCGAAATCCTGGTTCGCAACGGCCTCCTCTTTGTCTTTGTTCAGCGATTCGACCTCGGCGTCGATCTCTTTCACGTCGGGCGGACGGGTCATCGCCTTGAGCCGCACGCGGGCGCCGGCTTCGTCGATCACGTCGATGGCCTTGTCCGGCAGGCAGCGACCGGTGATATACCGGCTCGACAGCTCGACCGAAGCCACCAGTGCGTCGTCGGTGATCTGCACGCGGTGGTGTTGCTCGTAGCGATCGCGGAGTCCCTTGAGGATTTCGACCGTCTCGCTCTTGGTCGATGGTTCGACCATGACCACCTGGAAACGGCGATCGAGCGCGCTGTCTTTTTCGATGTACTTGCGATACTCGTCGAGCGTCGTGGCGCCGATGCACTGAATTTCACCGCGAGCCAGGGCCGGCTTGAGCACGTTCGAGGCGTCGATCGCCCCCTCGGCCCCGCCCGCTCCGACCAGCGTGTGCAGCTCGTCGATGAACAGAATGGTGTTCTTCGCCCGCCGCACTTCGTTCATCACGGCCTTGATCCGCTCTTCGAACTGGCCGCGATACTTGGTGCCGGCCACCATCATGGCCAGGTCCAATACCACGATCCGCCGGTCGGCCAACAGCTCGGGCACGTTGCCTTCGACCACGCGTTGGGCAAAGCCCTCGACAATGGCCGTCTTGCCCACGCCTGCCTCGCCCAGCAGCACGGGGTTGTTTTTCGTGCGGCGGCTGAGAATCTGGATGGCGCGTTCGATTTCCTTTTCGCGGCCGATCACCGGGTCGAGCTTGTTCTGGCGCGCCAATTCAGTCAGGTCGCGACCGAAGCTGTCCAAGGCGGGCGTCTTCGATTTGCTGGCCTTGGGCGACTCTCCACCCCCGCCGGCGCCACCCCGTTCGCTACCGCCGCGCTCGCTGCCCTCGCTGCCTTCCAGGCCATGGCCCAGCAGGTTCAGCACTTCCTCGCGCACTTCTTCCAGCTTCAGCCCCAGGTTCATCAACACCTGGGCAGCCACGCCTTCCTGCTCGCGCAGCAGGCCCAGCAGGATGTGCTCGGTGCCGACGTAGTTGTGGTTCAGGTTGCGCGCCTCTTCCATCGAGTACTCGATGACCTTCTTGGCGCGGGGGGTCTGGGGCAACTTGCCCATGGTGACCATGTCGGGGCCGCTCTGAACGAGCTTTTCGACCTCGAGGCGGATCTTGCGCAGATCGACGTCGAGGTTCTTCAGCACGTTGGCCGCCACGCCGCTGCCTTCCTTGATCAGCCCCAGCAGCACGTGTTCGGTGCCGATGTATTCGTGGTTAAAGCGTTGGGCCTCCTGGTTGGCCAACTGCATCACTTTTCGGGCGCGGTCCGTAAATCGCTCGTACATGTTGCTCTCCGTTTGGGCGGAGCGAGTTGGGTTTCAAAGCTCCCCTGTGAGGGGTTATCCCGCTTTTGGCCGCCAATCGCGTGTCAGTAGTGCGCTGTGTTTCTGCTTGGGGGATTGGAAATGGTTCTGGTGAAGTATGCGACGTGCGTCAAGGTGCCATACGAGTTGCCGGGTTAATTGTAGCGCTTCGCACAGTCCTAGGCTGCCCGTTGGGTTACGTTCTCCACCGCGGTTTGGTGTTCCTGGTTCTCAAGTTCGGCTGCGGGGGGCACGTCGTTTTCCAGGGCCTCGCCCAGCAGCTGCCGTTCGGCGGCAATCTCCAGGGCCCATTTTTCCGAGTCTCGCAGCAGTTCGAGGCGGGCTAGTTGCACCAGGGCCTCACGAGGCCGACCGGTGCGGCGGAGCAGCGTGGCCAGTAGCAACCGCGCTTCAGCGTCGCGCGGGTGGACTTGCAACAACTGCCCCAGCAAGGTTTCCGCCTCGAACCAGTTCCCTTGTAAGTATTCGTTTAAAGCCTGCCGAAACAATCCCTCGGCGCTGGCTGGCTGGGGCGGAGTCGGCTCGTCACGTCCTCGCCAGACCACGCTGGCGGCCGAAGCGGCCCAAACCAGGGCCAAAATCGTCCATCCCAGCCGCAGTTGCCAGGCGCTCAGCCATTGGCCCCAAACCCAGGTGGCCAGAAGCAGTACGTTCAACAGCACGGCACAACCGATCGCCAGCGCCAAGGCAGAACCATACCCCCAGTACCACAGCTGTGGCAGCCCTGGCCAAAGGTAGGTCGTCCATGGCACCTTGCGCATCGGAATTCTCTCGTGGCATACTGCCTGCCGCGCGCCACGCTGCCCTGGGTCAGGGTCCGACGAAACGCCAGGGAATTCTAACTCTTAGATCCCCAACGAGCAAGGCAACTGAAAGGGCCGCATGGAGTTACGGATCGACTTTTGTCGCCCTGCTGCTGGCACCACGCGTGCCCAGTCCCGGCGGCCCAATCCGTCCTTGTCGGCCAACCGCACGCCTGCCCTCGTGCCGCGAACCAGCACGCGGGGTAAATTAAGCAATATGCGATTCGACTTTACTCCCGCCGCCCACCGTGCTTTAGAGGCCGCGGCCGGCTGGTCCAATTCTAACGATGCTACCGAGTTGCGCATCTCCGAGGTGCTCGTCGGCCTGCTCGCCGAGCCCGAGTGCCGTGCCGCGCTGCTGCTGGGCGCCTATGGCGTCGACCAATCGGCCGTGTTGCGGCAGTTTCCCGGCATGCGGCCCCTTACCCAATCAGCCACCGAGCGTGCGGGCCAGTTCTCCCCCGAGATGT
>CAZPED010000594.1:0-2873 GCA_964585335.1 uncultured Planctomycetaceae bacterium
CCGATCGACGCCAACACGGGCGACCCGCTATTGGGCTGGGACACCGACCAGTTTCCCACCGACATTTACCTGACCACGACCTGCATGCTCTCGCTGCTCAAGTACGGCGGGCTGTCTCCCGGCGGCATCAACTTCGACGCCAAGGTGCGGCGCGAGAGCTTCGAGCCGGTCGACCTGTTCCATGCCCACATCGGCGGCATGGACGCGTTTGCCCGGGGGCTGAAGATCGCCGCGGCGATTCGCAAGGACGGCATCCTCGACAAGATGCTCAAGGAGCGCTACAGCTCGTGGGACGAGGGGGTTGGCGCGCGGATCGAGTCCGGCAAGGAGAGCTTCGCCTCGCTCGAGAAGTACATGCTCGACAAGGGCGAGAACGCGCCCAACAAGAGCGGACGCCAGGAACTGCTTGAGAACATTATCAACACGTATCTCTAAATTTCGCTGACGCGCCGACGGGCGCGCTGCGTGCAGTTGCATTGCCAGCAGGGCAGGCCGCGAGGCCTGCCCTGTTTCGTTGCTGACCGGCGGTGCACGCCTGCTGAAAAGCTGGGCACGCCCCGCGGGGCGCAAAACAAGTTGCGCGATTTCGGGCACGTTCGTTAGATCTTCGTGTCGCTTCTTGTCGCACGGCACGTCCCTTGCAACGATTGTCGCGCTGCAGGCGATCGTGGTGATTGCCGAGGGATTTCGTCAAGGGAGTTCTGCACCCACAACTGGGGATAAGGATATGCGACGCGGTTTTTTGATTGACATGGATGGCGTGATCTATCGGGGCGGGGAACTCATTGCGGGCGCGGCCGAGTTCATTGCGCAATTGCAGGCAACGGACACGCCCTTTACGTTTCTGACCAACAACAGCCAGCGGACGCGGCGCGACGTGGCCACGCGGCTGCAGCGGATGGGCATCGACGTCGAGGAGCGGCACGTATTCACCTGCGCGATTGCCACCGCGCGGTTTCTGGCCCAGCAGCTGCCCAATGGCACGGCCTACGTGATTGGCGAGGGGGGCTTGCTGCAAGCCTTGCACCAGAACGGCTACTCGATCGTCGATCACGCGCCCGACTACGTCGTGGTGGGCGAAGGCCGGGCCTTCACGTTCGAGATGCTCGAAGCGGCCACGCGGATGATTCTGGACGGCGCCAAGCTGATCGCCACGAATCTCGACCCGAATTGCCCCACGCAGCACGGCATGCGCCCCGGCTGCGGGGCGATCGTGGCCATGCTGGAAACGGCCACGGGGCTCAAGGCTTTCAGCGTGGGCAAGCCCAGCCCCGTGATGATGCGGATGGCCCGCAAGGAGCTGGGGCTCTCGACAGCCGAAACGACGATCATCGGCGACACGATGGAAACCGACATCGTCGGCGGCGTACAGCTCGGCTACCGCACGGTGTTGGTGCTCTCGGGCGGCACGCAGCGCGAGGATCTGTTGCGCTACGCTTACCGGCCCGACATCGTGGTCGACTCGATCGCCGACCTGATTGGGCTCGACCCGGACACGATCGCCGAACCGCGGCTGGTGGGCCAGGTCAGTAGTTGAACTCGATGCCGCGCTCGCGCAGGTCGGCCACGAGTTGCGGCGTGCTGGTGTATTGCACGGCGTCGTAGCCGGCCCGGCGCGCGCCGGCCACATGTCCCGGCATGTCGTCGACGAAGAAGATCTGCTCGGCCGGCACTCCGGCCAGCTGCGCGGCGCCAGCGAAGATTTTGGGATCGGGCTTACACGCGCCTAGCTCGTAGCTGAGGGCGTAGACGTCGAAGGCCTTGTTGATCAGCCCGTAGCGGCCGTCGTAGCAGTAGCGCCAGTGGCCGGGACAAGTGTTCGACAAGATGCCCAGCGGGTAGTTTGCCGCGTCGAGCGCCGCCAGTACCGGAAACATCGAATAGTTGGGGGTGAAGATGGCGCTAGCGGCCAGCAGCAACGCGTCGAAGTCGGGCCGGGTATCGGTCTCGCGGCAAAAGGTCTCGTAGAACTGACGGTCGTCGATCTCGCCGGCCTCGTAGCGCAGCTCGAGGTCGCTGGCGAACACCAGGTCCCACACCCGTTGCTCGGGAACTCCGGCCAACTGGCCCATCTGCCGGGCCGCCAGGTGATGATCGAACTTGAGCAGGACGTTGCCGAGATCGAAATACAAAAACGCGGGAGTCTGCATGGTGTGAAGTCGGGGTGATCGGAGTCCAGCCGCCCGGCCGGCGGCGAACCGGTGACGGAGTTGATTCGAGCGCGGCTTGCTCGCTTAGAGCTTCTTGATGCGAATGTCCTTATAGCGGGCTTCGCTCGGCGGCCCACCGTGGATTTGTACGCCGATCAGGCCCGTCTGCTCAATCCCCTCGTCCGGCTCGGTGTAGTCGATGGTTTGCAGGCCGTTGATCCAGAGCTGGATGCGCCGGCCCTGGCAGCGGATCGTGTAGTCGTTCCAATCGTCGCGCCGCAGCACGTCGGCCACTTTGGCCAGGTCGGCCTTGGCAAGAATCTTGTTGCGGCGCGATTCGTCGTAGAGCGAACCCCACCAGCCGTCGCCCAGGTCGGCCTGGTAGCCCTTTACCTCGTGATGATTAGGAATCCGCCGGCTGCGAATCTGCACGCCCGCGTTAGCCCCTTTGCCCAGCAGTTTGAACTGCAAGCGGAGCTCGAAGTCGGCAAAATCGCGCGTCGTGCACAAGAACTCGTTGCGGGCCACGCGCTCGGTGAGCGAGCCGCCGACGATGGCGCCATCCTCGACGCGAAACACCTGCGTGTTGCCTTCCCAGCCGTCGAGCGTGCGGCCATCGAACAGCGGTTCGAAACCCTCTTCGGCCGAGATCGCCTGGGTGTCCACGAGCAGGCACAACGCCCAGGCCATGGTCCACGTTTTCATCGCATGCACTCCGCCGCC
>CAZPED010000595.1:0-2872 GCA_964585335.1 uncultured Planctomycetaceae bacterium
CCCCGCTGCCGATGCTCGCACAGAGCCCGGGCCGGGCCAACGACGCGCCACTGAGCAGCACTGGCTCGGACAGGGCGCTGCCCCGGGACGGGCTGATTGGCAGCCCGACGGCCGCCCCTGAAGGCCTGGCCCGCCACCTCACGCTGGAAGTGGGCGACCGCGGCGTGAACGTCAACATCGTCAAGGCCGGGCTGGTCGAGACCGACTCGACCAAGCGCTTGCCCGGCGCCGACTCGATGTTCGACCACCGCAAGGACAAGACGATGACCGGCGAACGGATGCTGACGGTCGACGACGTGGCCAACGCCGTGTTGTTCTTGTGCAGTCCGCTGGCCGACCTGGTGCAGGGCGAAACGCTGACGGTTGACGGCGGGGCGGCGGTGCACGTGTAAGGCGAGCGCCAAACCCGGCAATCGAGACGAATCACTTACCTACCGAAAGTTAATCCTCATGGCGTACTACTTGCTGACCGGTGCCACGGGCCTGCTGGGGCGCTATCTGCTGCGCGACCTGACGCTGGCCGAGCTGCCGCTGGCGGTCGTGGTGCGCCCGACGAAGTGGGAGTCGGCCGCGCAGCGGATTGAAACCGCCATGGCTTACTGGGAGCGGTCGCTGGGCCGGGCCCTGGCCCGCCCGGTGGTGCTCGAAGGTGACATTAGCGAGCCGGGGCTGGGACTGTCGCCGCGCGACCAGGCCTGGGTCGCCGCGCAAGTGGAAGCGGTCGCGCACTCGGCGGCGTCGTTGACGTTCCATGCCGAGGAGTCGACCGGTGAGCCCTGGCGGAGCAACGTCGAGGGAACGCGCAACGTCATTGACCTGTGCCGGCGCGCGGGCGTGCGGCGCTATCATCACGTGTCGACGGCCTACGTCTGCGGATTGCGGCGCGGACGGATTCTGGAGTCAGAGCTCGACGTCGGTCAGACGCTGGGCAATGACTACGAGCAAACCAAGCTGATCGCCGAGACCGAAGCGACGACCTGTGCCGACTTCGACCAGGTGACGGTGTACCGGCCATCGATCATCGTGGGCGATTCGCAAACCGGTTTCACCACCTCGTATCACGGCTTCTACACGCCGCTGCGAATCGTGTACTCGCTGCTGCAAAGCATTTCCTGGGAGACGCTGCTCAAGGGCGACTTTCTCGGCAGGCTGCAACTGGCCGGCGACGAGACCAAGAACCTGGTCGCGGTCGATTGGGTATCGGCGGCGATGGCCCGGCTGGTGGCCAACCCGCGCTATCACGGCACGACCTATCATCTGACCAACCCGCGGCCGGCCACGGTGCTGTCGATGCAAACGGCCATTGTCGAGGCGCTGGGCGAGCTGGTTGCCAGCCGCCCGTCGCCCAAGGCGAGCATCGCGGCCAGCGAGGACTTCGTGGCTTCGTTCCGCGAGCAAATGCGGATTTACCAGGCCTACTGGAGCGACGATCCGCACTTCGACTCGTCGCGCACGGAGCAGGCCTTGCCGCAATTGCCCTGCCCGCAAATCGATCTGGACGTCATGCGGCGGCTGGTGCGGTTTGCCATTGGCGCAAACTTTGGCTGGCCGCGCGAGGCCCCGATTGTGCCGCCGGTAGACCACGCGGCACGCCTGGCCGGCTGGCTGGGCGACGAAACGGCGCCCGCCGCAGGCGAGCGCACGCTGAACCTGCTGGTCAGCGGAGCGGGCGGCGGCAGCTGGCACTTGATACTTGCAGGAGGACGGCTGGTCCGGGCAGGACGCGGCCTGGTTATGGAGGGCGGTACGACGTGCTATCTCACGTCGGCAACTTTCGACGCGTTGTGGCGGGGCGAAATGTCCTGCGACGCGGCAATCACTGCCGGCCGACTCGTCGTCGTCGGCACCTCGGTGCATCCCCGCGAGCTGGCGAAGGCACTTCGCGAGCTGGCCGGAGCCGACGGCGCGAGAATTCTTGAAAAGGCAACGATAGGATGAGGACCCCAATGCACACGACCAACACCCTGGCTGCTTCGCCTGCCGCCTCCGCGGCGACCACTACCACCGCCTCGGCGCGAATGCTCGAACGCGGCAAGAAGAGCATCGCCGGCGGCGATTCGAGCACGATGCGCGTGCTGCCCTACCACATTCCGCTGGTCGCCGACCGCGGCCTGGGCTCACGGCTGTGGGATATCGACGGCAATGAGTACATCGATTTGAACATGGCCTACGGCCCGCTGCTGTTCGGCCATCGTCCGCAGCACGTGATCGACGCCGTCACCCGGCAAATCAGCCAGTTTGGCAGCCAGCTGGGCTTTCCCACCGAAGTGACCATTCGCGTGGCCGAGAAGGTCAAGCAGCTGTACCCCAGCATGGAGCTGCTGCGTTTTGCCAACTCGGGCACCGAGGCCTGTGCCTCGGCCGTTCGGCTGGCACGCACGTTCACGGGCCGCCGCAAGCTGGTGATGTTCGAAGGCCATTACCACGGCTGGAGCGAGGCGGTGTTCAATCGCTACCACGCGCCGCTCGATCAGCTATCGCCCGAAGGCTTCGGCCCGGCGATTCCGGGCACGACCGGCATGGGCGACAGCATCAACGACGTAATCGTCGTGCAGTGGAACGACCTTGACGCCCTGGAACGCTGCCTGGCCAAGCACGGCAGCGAAGTGGCCGGCGTGATGATGGAGCCCATCATGGGCAATGCCGGCGTGAATCTGCCGCGCGAAGGCTACCTGCAAGCCGTCCGCGAGCTGACCATCGACCACGGCGCGCTGCTAATGTTCGACGAAGTAATCACGGGCATGCGGGTCGCTCCTGGCGGCGCCCAGGAGCACTACCTGGTGACGCCGGACATTACCGTGGTGTCGAAGGCCATGGGCGGCGGCTACCCGATTGGCGCATTCGGCGCTTCGGCCGAAATCATGGACAAGAT
>CAZPED010000596.1:0-2864 GCA_964585335.1 uncultured Planctomycetaceae bacterium
GTCGGCAGTAGCGAATAGGCATTCGGATTCACATCCTGGCCGAACATCCGCTGAAAGCGGGCTCCGGGCACGACGTGCCACAAGTGCTCGATAACGCAATTGGTAATGAACGTCTGGCCGAGCTCATCGAAATCGAGCCCCCAGGGATTCGTCGTGCCGTGAGCCACGACCTCGAAGACTTCGCGCGTGGGGTGGTAGCGCCATACGCCGCAATTCATGGCCGTCCGCCGGTCGGCAGGCGTGCCGGGCTTGCCCACTTTCGAGTTCGACAGAATGCCGTTGCAGCCATACAGCCAACCGTCAGGCCCCCAAGCGAGCGAACTGGTCACATTGTGCCGGGCCGTGGGATCCCAACCGTCGAGCTTCACCACTGGCGGACCATCGGGGCGATCGTCGCCATCGGCATCGGGCACAAACACCAGGTTGGGCGTCGAACAGAGCCAGACGCCGCCGAAGCCCCACTCGATGCCAGACAGGTTGCTGCCGCGGTCCCAAAACACGGTGCGGCGGTCGAACCGGCCATCGCCGTCGGTATCTTCCAGAATCAGCACCCGGTCGTGCTGCTCGCCCTTCCAGCCGGGGTACGAGTGGTTCTCGGCGACCCAGAGGCGGCCGCGATCGTCGAATGTCAAGGCGATGGGCTGCACCACGTCGGGCTCGCCAGCAAACAGCGTGGCGGCGAAACCGGCAGGCAGGCGAAACCGCCCAGCCGCTTCGGCCACCGGCGCCGGAGCGTCGCCGCAGGCCGCGCGACAGGCCAAGACCATCCAAACTCCAACGCAAGCCGCTCGACGCATGGCCCACCTCTCCCCACCTGGCTCATCGGCACGCAAGAAAACGTGCCGCCCATGATAACCTGCCGCGCGCGGCAAGCTCCAGGGTGAGGTCGACAAGAGGGCCCGCGCGCCTGGGAAAATGACGGGCGCCGGCCACAGAATCTAGCGAGAAACCGCCTCGCGGGCGGCTGCTTCGAAGTTGGCTACCCGCACGCACAACACGTCGCGCATCGGCAGTTGCTCGCGCGCGTATCGCAGTCCGGGCTTCTGGTCGCGCTGCAACGTGGCGGCCTTGAAATAGTCGAGCATGTTCGACGTGGGTGACTTGGCCACCTGCTTGGAGATCGAAAGCGTGAGGTGATCGCCCTTGATTTCCTCGAGCCCGCCGTTGCGCACCGTCGACCGTTGCTTCCCGGCCACTTGAACGATACAGCTCGTGTGCGCCGGCGGCTGATCGCCGCTGGGAGGCGTTACTTCCAAGGGATGGCTGGCAGCCTGATGCTGAGCCACTTGGGCAGCGTCGCGGGGAATCCAGAGAAACTGGTCGCGCTGCACATTTTCGCGCTGCCGAAACAGCGCGCCCACTACCGGTACGCCACCCAGCTTCGACTTGACGCGCGCGCCCTTCTCGGTCCAAGCGGCGTGCAACACCACCCAGCCCGGAGTCACTTTGACGAGGTCGCCCTTGAACGACTCGCCGACGCCATGGCGTTGCGAGTGAATTTCGTAGTAATCGCCCAGCCGCCAGTCGGCCTGGTCCGAGGCCGTGGCCACGTCTTGGCCTTGCCCTGCCACGCTAGCGGCCAGGGGTACGAGCAACAACAGGGTCGCTGCGAGCGCGTCGCGAATCGTACGCATTGCCGGCATCCTTGCGCGGTTGGGGGGCCCGAAAGAAATTGGCCAAGGTCTATACCGCAGAGCAGCCGGCCGCTGCAAGGCCAGTTTCTAGCGGCTGGCCGAGCCCCCCACCAAAAAACTCAGGGCCACCCCGGCAAGCAGGATGGCCCTGAGCAAGTTTTGCGTTCGCCTGTCGGCAGAGCCTGTCAATTTGCCCGGCGACGGCGGCGGTGGGCCGCCAACCCTAGGCCGCACAGTCCGAAAGCTGCGAGCACCACGCTCGACGGCTCGGGCACTTCCAACACCACAAAGGGCGTCTGGCCGATCAACTTGCCGCTCAGGCCCAGGTGGGCCGTCAGCAGCGTGTCGAGTGGCGCGGGCAAGGTGGTGGGCACCACGTCGAACTTCACCGGTATGGTCAGCCGCAGGTTTGAGCCAACGTGCTCGAGCGTGCCCTGGCTGGCGTCGTCATTCGTGGCCGACGTGGCCGGCAGCGGGGTGCTCCAGCCGAAGCCCACGTTGTAACCGGCCGTGGGAAACAAAACCGTCGAGACCGTCAGGTTGATGCCTTGCGGAGCCAGCGCCTGCTGCAGGGCAATCAGCGCGGCGCCGGTTGCCAAAAAGTCGCCCGCCGTGGGCGGCGCCAGAAAGGCCGACAACAACATGTCTGTCGTGCCCGAAATCTGCACGTTCAATTGCGTCGAGTCGAACGTCTGCGGATACGTACCGTTAGGCAGCAGCGGCAGATAACCGCTGGTAACGTCCAGCACGACATCGCGCAGGGCGATATTCAAGTCGATCGACTTGAGCGTACCCAGGTTCAGCGTGGTGATGCCCGGAATGTTTAGTGAAGATACGTCGATGGGCGGTAGCGCGATGTCCTGCGGCGAGCTGAACTTCACACCGTAGTCGGCCGGCGCTGTGCCCGACGCGCCGCCAATGCCCGGCTTCAATTGCAAATCGGAGAGCAGGCCCCGGGCATTCTGGGCCACGGCGGTGCTGCCGCCGGGGAACAAGATACCAGCCTGGCTGGCATCGACGCGCAGCACGCTGTCGGTCGTGGCCGTGTCGTTGTACAGCGTCGACATGCTGCCCGAGCCATTGAGACCGCCGGGGGCCGCTTGAGGCGCCGAAGTCAGGTCTCCGCTGGCCAGCTTGGCCGATGCGGCCCAGGCGAGCCGACTCTGATTGCTCGTCGAGGGAGTGAAGAGTGTGAAGTTAAGCTGTGCGGCCGAAGCCAAGGTGATGGCA
>CAZPED010000597.1:0-2859 GCA_964585335.1 uncultured Planctomycetaceae bacterium
CGCCCATGAGCATGAAGCCCAGGCCGAGTACCACCTCCCCTTTGCCATCGGCCGTAACGGCTCCCTTGCGGAGCTGGTGGCCGATGGTGACGTCGGCCACGTCGCTGACGCGGATCGGCACGCCTTCCAGGGCCGTGACGACGATGTTTTCGATTTGCTCGACGGTGGACGTGCGGCCGACCCCCTGCACGAGCAGCATTTCGCCGGTGCGGTTTTCGTCGATGTTACCGCCGCCGACGTTGAGGTTGTTGCCGCGCACCGCCTCGACCACCTGGTCGAAGGCGATTTCGTGGCGCAGCAACCGCACCGGGTCGATGCGCACCTGGTACTGCTTTTCCAGCCCGCCCCAGGAGTTCACTTCGGCCACGCCGCTGACGGCGCGCATCTTGGGCTTGATAACCCAGTCGTGCAGCACGCGCAGCTCTTTCAGGTCGCGCGTCTTGCTGGTGAGCGAGTAGTGCAGCACTTCGCCCAGGCCGGTGGCCACGGGGCCCATCGTGGGGCGCTCGATGCCGTCGGGCACCTCGACGGTCGACAGCCGCTCGTTGATTTGCTGGCGGGCCAGGTAAACGTCGGTGCCATCGCGAAAGCGGGCCACGACGCTCGACAGGCCGAACTGCGAGACCGACCGCACTTCCTCGAGCCCGGCGATGCCGCCGATGGCCAGCTCCACCGGGAAGGTGATCAGGCGTTCGATTTCCTCGGGCACCAGTGCGGGCGCCGGGGTGTTGATTTGCACTTGGACGGGCGTGGTGTCGGGGAAGGCGTCGAAGTTGAGCGAGACCAGGGACGCCACGCCCGCGATGGCCACGAGCAGCGCGATGCCCAGCACGATGACGCGGTGGTTGAGCGACCAGATGATGATCTTGGCGGCCATGGCTACCTTGTCCTGCGCCGCGTGGCGGCGTTACTCGCGACAGCGTCGCGAGGCAAAAGAGGTTAGAGCGTCGACTTGGCGGCGGCGGCGCGCTGCAACTCGGCCTTGAAAATATGGCTGCCGTCGACCACGACTTTTTCGGCGGGCTCCAGCCCCTCGACGATTTCCGTGAACGGACCGCTGACGATGCCGATGCGCACCTTGCGGGCTTCGAACACGTGAGGCGTCAGTTCCACGAAGACTACGGCCGAGCCGGCGTCGCGCTGCACGGCGCTGGTGGGCACGACAAGCGCCTGGGGATTCTCGTGCAGGCAAATCTTGCCCACGCCGAACTCGTTGGCCCGCAGCAGCCGCTTGCCCAGCACGCGGCCGTCGTCCCCCTTGAGCTCGGGATTGTCGACTTCGCAGCGCACCTCGACGGTGCGCGTTTTGGGGTCGACGGCGGTGCTCATCCAGGTGATCGAGCCATCGACCACGACATTGCCGGCCGTAAAGTGGACCTTTTGTCCCAGCTCGAGCTCGTCAGTGTCTTGCTCGCGAACGTTGAGCACAATCCACATGCGGCTGACGTCGGCGATTTCGAAATGAGATTCGGACGGCGAGATGATTTCGCCCATGGCCAGGTCGCGGCCGATGACCACGCCAGCGAACGGCGCGGTAATGGGCAACAGGCTGGCGGTGGTCGAGTTGGGATCGAGCTGCGAGACGAAGGCCTCGGGAAGGCCGAGGAACTTGATCTTTCGCTGCAATTCCTCTTCGGACAGACCCTGCCAGTCTTCGAGATCAATGGGCAAGCCCAGGCTGATCAGCGCTTGCTGGCCATTGAACAAATCGACCCGGGCCTTGCGCAACTCGGTGGCAGCCTGTTGAATTTGCTGGCCGGGCACTTCGCCGCGCGAGAACGAATTGAGCCGCTCGTAGACCTTTTCGCGCAGCTCGACCTCGGCAATCGAGCGCAAAAAATCGGCCTTGGCCTGGCCCACGGCTGGAGCGTCGATGATCGCCAGCACGTCGCCCGAGCGGATGCGCTGGCCGACTTGCTTCTCGACGCGCCAGACGGTGCCAGGCACGCGCGCCGAGAGTTGCGCAAGCCGCGTGGGCTCGTAGTTGACGACGCCGGCGGCCGACAGCTCGCGCGACAAGGGGCGCAACGTCGGCTCTTGGCAGCGAATGCCCAGGTCGCTAACGGCCTTGGCGTTGACGAATTCGATGCGGCCCAGCTTGGCCACGGGGGGCTGACCCGCACTGGGCGCTAGCAACTCGGGCGAGACGGTCGTCTTGGGCTCGACCAGGTCCGACGGGTTGTCGGGATGGATGTCGCCGGTCGACGCATGCGCTGCGTCGTGTCGCGACAGCGAAAAAGTCCAATGCGTGGCGTGTCCCCACAGCCCAATGGCGGCAAACACCGCCATTACGCTGGTTTGAAACAGATAACCACGCAATTGCTGGAAGAATCCAGAAAGCGATGCACGGTTCATGGCGTCTGGTGCGGTTGCGGAGTTTCAAACAGATACATCCGGGCCGCCCAAACCCGTATCTGTAGTATAAATACAACCCGGGGCGATACCAGAGGGCCGCTTGAATATTTGTAAAGCCAAAAACTCCGCTGGCGCGAACGATTTACGCGTGCGGTATTGGCTGGCCTGCGGGTCCTGCTACGCAGATTGATGGCACGCGGTTCGGCTCGCCACTGCCAAATGGCTAGGGTTGCCGCCATTTGCACCAATGCGCAACAAATTGTGCGGTTCGCGCGGGAACTACCGAGGGGTGCGCGGCCAGTTCTTGGTGGTGCCGCCGTTGGTTAGCGGCCGTTTGCCCGCGTTGGTCGCCGTCGCGTTTTCTTCGCTCCCACGACCGTTTGGCGCCACGCGCTTAGAAACCAATTGACGACCATCAGCAATTCCACTTCGCTGGGGTCCACGGCGGGCTGGGTGCACTCGCTGGACCCGAGGGGCTCGGGCTTGACGCCGTGGTCGTCCTCG
>CAZPED010000598.1:0-2857 GCA_964585335.1 uncultured Planctomycetaceae bacterium
AGTGTAACCGGCGATGACGGTCAGCGGATTGGCCGAAGCGCCAATGTTGGGAAACGAGGCCGTGGTGCCGGAGCCAGTTTGCACCGGGCCGAGCTGGCTTGTCCAGGGATCGACGCCGAAGTAGCGAAAGTCGACGTCGGCGATCTGACCGTAGCGGATCAGGCTGACGTCGGCCCCCGCGCGCCAGGGGAAGCTGTAATCCGACGGGTCGAGATAGTTCTGCCCCGTGTTGGAATTGAACACGAAGGGCTGCGAGGGGAGCCCGCCGCGGTTAAGAATGATTGTCCCCACCCGGCCGCTCCAGCGGCGCGCGGGCGCTAGCGACCAGTCGATCTCTTCGATATCGGGACGCAGCGCGTCGGAGCCACTATTCTCTGCCGCGGCGGCACCGGTCAGCCGCGAAAGCAAACTGCCGCTTTCGGCGCCGCGCGCCGATGCACTCAACGGTCCGGAAACGAGTACCGCAAGCGCGGCAAGCGCGCAGCCGAGGTGGCAGTGCATGGGCAGACCTTTCGCGTGGAATTAAACCATGGCGCGGTCTGCCCAACCGGCTCCGACGACGTTGTAGGGCGAATTCACTTCGCCAGCACACCCATCGGACTGGCGCGCGGCTGGATATGAACCATCTAGCCGGCGCTACGACGACCGGCACAGCAAGCAGGCTTTCGCCAATGCGCAAGCGAGCGCGCAATTGCTACAGATGGAATGGCAAACCCAGCCGTCCACCAGCGACGATACAGTGCCGATGACAGGCCGGGCCTACTTGCCAATCGCGTACAGCGCGTCGAACGTACGCAAATAGATCCGGCCGCCAGCAATCGCCGGCGACGACGAGATCGCTTCGCCCAGGTCGTTCGAGGCGAGCACCTCGAACTGCTTGCCGGCTTTGACCACCGTGACCACACCCCCCCGGGCCGTCAGGTAGATTCGCCCGTCGGCATAAACGGGCGATGCCCGATAACGGTCCGAGTGCGTGCGCTGCGGCTTGGGATATAGTTCCGCGCCGGTTTTGGCGTCGAGGCACAGCAGCGTGCCATCCTCGCGGCACAGGTATACCAGCCCGTCGACGATCAGCGGCGAGGGGACGTCGGGCGTGTTGTGGGCCCGAGTCCAGAAGTGCCCGGCTTTGCCGTCGGTGAGGTCGCCCTTGCTGGCCGGGTCGAGCGCCAGCACGGGGCCGTTCTTGGCCGACGGCACGACAATCAATCCTGGCGCGGCCACGGGCGAGGCCACGAAACGCAAGGTCGGGTTGTAGTTGCCCGGCGGATTCAAGCCGCCACAGCGCCAGACTTCGCTGCCGTCGTCCAGGCGATGGGCCACGACGTAGTCGCAGCCATGCGTGACGAGCAACGACCGCTCGGCATCGCGGTAAATGATCGGCGAGGCATACGAATGCTCGCATTCGTCGTGCGCGTCGCTGGCTCGCTTTTGTTTCCAGATCTCGGCGCCGGTGAGCTTGTCGATCGCTAGCACCCAGGCCCCGCCGCTGTGCAGCAGTTGCAAATACAGCCGGTCGCCGTCGAGCACGGGCGTCGAAGTCATGCCAAACTGAATGTCGAACTTGCCGTAGCGCTCTTGCAGATTGAACTTCCAGACCTCTTTGCCGTCGGCCGTGTAGCAGCCGATGTCGCCCGTGCCCATCATGGCCCAGACGTGCTTGCCGTCGGTCGACGGCGAAGGGGAGGCAAAATTGCCCTCGTCGCCGCGCACCGTTTCGTTATGGTTGGCGAGCGTTTGCTTCCAGAGCTGCTTGCCGGCGGTATTGAGCGCGATCAGGACCAGGTCGTTGCCTTCGGCCGAGGTCAAATAAATGTGATCGTCCCAGACCACCGGGGTCGAGCCGGCCGGCCCGGGCAGCTTGGCGCGCCAGGCAATGTTCTCGTCCTTGCTCCACTTCAGCGGCACGTTGGTCTCGTGGCTGATGCCATCGAGTTTGGCGCCGCGCCACTGGGGCCAGTTTTCGGCCCGCACGGCCGTGGTCAGCGTCAACAGGGCCAAGGCACAGCACACCCACGAGCGGGAACGGGCAATTTTCATGGTGGCAAGCTTTCGAGGGAGGGACATTCGTGCGGGCAATGGCCAACCGTTTGACGGCAGCAGTGCGGCTACCGGGCGGATGGCTCGCGGCAGGAACCAAAGCGTCCCGCGGACCTTAGCCCAGCGGGTGGTTGTAGTTTGGTCGAAGAGTGCGCGGGCGTCAACGAGCCGGCGCGGGCTTAGCAGCGAGCCTAGGCGGCCCGTTCGAACTGGGGAGCGGCGCTGGCCGACAGCCTGGCGAGGGCCGCGATCTGCTCGTTCAGCACCTGCTCGACTCGCTTTTCGAGCGCTTCGAGCTCGCGCAGCGCTGCATCCTGGCGGGCCTCGAGATCGACAATTCGGGCGGTCGTGTCGCTGATCGATTCCATGGCGAGGCGTGAGCGCGGCGTGGGGGGCTGGCGGGAAGTGGTGGGCGGGCACCCATAGCCATCGACCATTCACTGCTTGACGATTCAGCGGTAAATCGGCCGCCGGGCCAGTTGCGTCAATCTCGGCGGTTTGCGGCGAGTATCGGGCTGCCCACGGGGCGCAAAGCCATCGCCGGGCAGCGCTTGCGGCATGCTGGCCCGTCAGATTTGGGGGCAAGGCGTCTGGACAAATGGGGCTTTCTCAAGGTAAATTCTTCTAGGCCTGCCGTTGCGGGTCGCGTTGTTTCGGAGGTCTGGTCAGCTAGCTCAAAAGGAGGACGCGTGGTTAAGTTGAACGTCAGGGACCGCGAAAGTATTCAGGAAGCGGTCCGCCGATTCCGTAAGCTGGTCGAACGGAGCGGCATCAAGAAGGAAATGCGCCGGCGCGAATACTACGAAAAGCCGAGCGAAAC
>CAZPED010000599.1:0-2850 GCA_964585335.1 uncultured Planctomycetaceae bacterium
GACCAACATTCCGTACAACAACAATAAGACGGCGCCCTACGCGAGCGAGCGGGGCATCTTCGACATTCGCTATCAGGTCTCGATCCGCAAGATTACCGACGGCACCTCGAACACGATCGCCATGGGCGAGGGGGCCAGCGGCCCAAACTGGCCGATCACCAAAACAACGTCGATGAACAAGAGCCATGGCCCCGATAATATCGCCGGCACCGACGATTTCGGCTTCTTCCAATCGGCTTACCATTGCTGGATTTCCGCGGAGCCTGGCTGGGTGGATATCTCCAACACTGGGGGACTGTATTTCACCGGGCTGTTAGGCTGCACGCTGGAACCGCTCAACAAGACTCCGGTCACCGATGCCTGGGCGGACAAGAACATGCTGACCAACGGCAATAAGAGCATGCCGCCCGCCGATGGCACCCTGACCCCGAGCTCTTGCTATAACGGCAGCCCTTGTGGGCCACACTACACCCCCGGCTTCCGCAGCGACCACACCGGCGGCGGCAACTTCCTGTTCGCCGACGGCTCCGTGCACTTCATCAACGACTCGATCGACATGCTCACCTACCAGCGCCTGTCGACCATGATGGGCAACGACATCGCCGAGTTGCCAGAGTAGTTGGCCTCTGCCCGTAATCTCAGGCCCGCTCGGATGATTCTCCGAGCGGGCTTTTTTTATGCCACGGCCAGCAGGCAATGGCGTGGCGCGCCCTAGCTTGTCGGGCACTAGCCTTGGGGGCACTGGAGCGTCTACGATTGTGTGCCGGGACGCCGTGTCTGGCGCTCAACCGTTTCTTACTCCAGCGAATGTCGATGAAATCTCGCTCGACCACAATTCTGAGCGTGCGGCACAAGGGGCAGGTAGCCATTGGCGGCGATGGCCAGGTGTCGCTGGGCAATTCGATCATGAAGGCCGACGCCAACAAGATCCGCCGGCTGATGGAGGGCAAAGTCATCACCGGCTTTGCCGGCTCCAGCGCCGACGCATTCGCGCTGCTCGAACGCTTCGAAGGCAAACTCCGCGACTTTCCCGGCAACGTGACCCGCGCCGCCACGGAGCTGGCCAAGGAGTGGCGGACCGACCGGGCCCTGCGGCGACTCGAGGCGCTGCTGGCCGTCGTCGACGCGCGCTCGACCCTGCTGGTTACAGGCAACGGCGACGTCATTCAACCGACCGACGGCGTGCTGGGCATCGGCTCGGGGGGCAACTACGCCGTGGCCGCCGCCCGGGCGCTGCTGGCCCATTCGGATCTCGACGCGGCGTCGATCGTCCGCCAGAGCCTGGAGATCGCCGCGGGCATCGACGTGTTCACCAACACGAATATCGTGGTCGAGGTGCTACCATGGACGACCTGACACCGCGGCAAATCGTGGCCCAGCTCGACAGCCACATCGTCGGTCAGCACCAGGCCAAGCGGGCCGTGGCCATCGCCATGCGCAATCGCTGGCGGCGTCAGCAGCTACCGGCCGAGCTGCGGGTCGACATCGCCCCCAAGAACATCCTGATGATCGGTCCCACGGGCGTGGGCAAGACCGAGATCGCCCGCCGGCTGGCCCGGCTGACCGGCGCGCCGTTCATCAAAGTCGAAGCCACGAAGTACACGGAAGTGGGCTACTACGGCCGCGACGTGGAAAGCATGATTCGCGAGCTGGTCGAGAACGGCATTAGCCTGGTGCGGGCCAGCGAGCGCCAACAAATCGAGCCCGAGGCCCGCCACCGGGCCGAAGAGCGGCTGCTCGACCTGCTGGTGCCGGCGCCGATGACCTACGAGGTGGGCGCCGATTCGGCTAACGCTCCCGAGCGTTATGAGCGGACCCGCGACAAGATACGGGCCAAGCTGGCCGCTGGCGAGCTCGAACAAAGCAAGGTGGAGGTGACCGTCCAGCAGAAGTCGGCCCCGATGATGCTGGGGGGCATGGGCCTGGAGCACACGGAGCTCGACCTGCAAGGCATGTTCGAAAAGCTGTTGCCCAAGCAGAGCGCGCGGCGGCAAATGACGGTGGCCGAAGCCCGGCAGGTGCTGTTCGAGCAAGAGGCCGACGCCCTGGTCAGCCAGGAAAAGGTGCAGACCAAGGCGGTGGAGCTGGCCGAGAACCTGGGCATCATTTTCATCGACGAGATCGACAAAGTCGTGGCCAGCGAAGGCGGACGCGGCGCCGACGTTTCGCGGCAGGGGGTGCAACGCGACCTGCTGCCGATCGTCGAGGGCACGACCGTGCAAACCAAGTACGGCTACGTCAAGACCGACCACATCCTGTTCATCGCCGCCGGCGCGTTCCACCGCACCAAGCCCAGCGAGCTGATGCCCGAGCTGCAAGGCCGGTTTCCAATTCGCGTGGAGCTGACCGATCTGGGGCGCGAAGACTTCGTGCGCATCCTCACCGAACCCAACAGCGCGCTGACCAAGCAGTACCGGGCACTACTGGGTACCGAAGGCGTGGAAGTGGTGTTCGAAAGCGACGCGGTCGAAGCGCTCGCCGAGTTCGCCTTTCAGGTCAATCAGACCAGCCAGAATATCGGCGCCCGCCGGCTGTACACGATCATGGAGCGGCTGCTGGAAGAACTAAGCTTCGAGGCGCCCGACATGCGCATGGGCCGGGTGGTGATCAACCGGGCTTACGTCCAGGAGCGGCTGGGCAAGCTGGCCGCCGACGAGGATTTGAGCAAGTTCATCCTCTGACCGCCCGGCATGGACCGCAACGGCCGGGCGCGCCGTCAAGGTGGGGGCTTACCGATCGGCGGCTTGCGCCGAGGTGATCGGGTGATTGCGGGCTACCTGGCCGCGAACGAAGTTGATCACGTCGACCAGGTTCAGCGAGCCGTCGGTCGAACGCGGTTGCCGGCGGGTC
>CAZPED010000600.1:0-2839 GCA_964585335.1 uncultured Planctomycetaceae bacterium
AAGGGTAGGTCCCGGCCTTGCTCTCGCTCAGGCGGGGGGGCTTCAGGAAGATCTTCTCGGGATAGGTTTCGCGCGCGCCGACGGTGATGCTGGGTACCGGGATCGCCGCCCACTCGGGGTCGAGACCCTCGATCTGGAGTTCGTAAGTATCCCCTTCTTCGCCGCGATTGGTGATTTCGATCCCGACCGGCACGGTGGCGCCAGCCTCGACCACCGCGACATCGGAAGCCATTCGCACCGCGAAACTCATCGAAACGGATTCTAGCACTGCTACCGGCGTTTGGTAAGATCTCAGGGTGATCGCCACCCTCAGTGCCGCCATACTGGGCATCATGGCCGAGCCCAAGATCGTCTGAGCCGCCGTACTTGCGCGTGGAGCGTCATACCGGTCGTTGGCGGCAATCGTAATATCGTCAGACTTTGGCTAGGCGGGGCATTTGTGGCCCGAATTCTGATCACCTCTGGCCCTACGCGGCAGTACATCGACCCGGTGCGCTATTTGACCAACGCTTCGAGTGGGCGCATGGGCAAGGCGCTGGCCGAGGCGGCCCTGGCACAGGGGCACGAGGTGATTGTCGTTAGCGGGCCGGTCGACATCGTTTACCCCGCCAAGGCGCGAGTGGTCGACGTGGTGTCGACCGAAGACATGCTGGCCGCTTGCCAGACGGTGTTTGCCGATTGCGATGGCCTGATTGGCGTGGCCGCGCCCAGCGATTATCGCCCGCTGCGGGTCGCGCCGAACAAGATCTCGAAAACCGGCGAGCCGCTCGAGCTGCGGCTGGTCGAAACGGCCGACATCGTGGCCACGCTCGGCGCCGGCAAAACGCGGCAATGGCTCGTCGGCTTCGCGCTCGAGACCGAGGACCATCGGCTGCGGGCCCTGGCCAAGCTGGAAAAGAAACACTGCGATTTGATGGTTTCCAATGGTCCCGAGGCCATGCACTCGCTGGAAAACAACGTCGAAATTATCGATCGCGACGGCAATGTGCTGCACGCGCTGAGTGGGCCCAAAGAAGAAGTGGCCCGGGGAATCTTCGATGTTATCGAAGAACGGCTGATCCATCGCGCTAGCTGAGTGCTCCGGCAAGGCAGAGCAGAGTGGAGCGTGGCCGGATGCGACGAGCCGGCGTCTTGCTATTCTTCCGGACGGCTGACCGGCAGCGGCACCTGGCGAAACGTCAGCACCACGTCGCGCTTGGCCCGCAGGCGCGGGTAGCGGAGCCGCAGTTTTTGCGGCTGGCTGTCGGCCGACTCGCCGATCACTGTGAGCTTGAGTTGCACGCCCGCCTCGGTCAGCGCGTGGGCCTGGTTTTGCACGCGAAACGCTCGCCCCTGCGCGTCGACGACTTCCAACTCGTATTCTTGAAAGAGAACCTCGGCCGGGTCGGGCAAGGCCATGTCGCGGACGACCGCAACCGTGACGACGTACTTCGACGCCGACTGGCATTCGATCTCCTGCACCCGGCACGCGACGTCGTCCTGCTCATAGTTTTGCCCTTCCTTCGGATCAACGATTTCGAGCGCCACCGGTTCGCCGACGGCGATCAGACCCCACTTGACCGCCAGCGTGTCGAGCGACTTGGCGCTGACCGGCACGGGGTTCAGCTTGAGATTGCCGGTCACCTGACGCAGGCCACGGCTGGTGGCGTTCCAGCCGCCGCCCGAGGGCTGAGCGGCCGAGATCACGGCATGATTATCGGTCACGGCCGAAACCAGCTCCGGCTGCGTCGCGTAGCCCACGATGCGGAAGCGGTCTTCCCAAGTGAACTGCAACGTGAACTGAAAGCTGTGCGTCAACTCGGCCTTATGGTCCTCGTAGCTCAATTCTTCGATGAACACACGGCGGGCCGTGACGATTTGGGCTCGCACGGGGCCCGTGTACGCGCGGGGATGGCCGCCGGCGGTGCCCACGCTGACGACGATGCCCGGCGTGTGCATGTCGTAGTGCGGTCGAGCTCGGTTACCACTTCGCCGACAGACCTCGTCGACGGCCTCCCAGTACGTGGCGTTCTTGAAGTCGACGTCGAGTTGTTGCTGTGAAAAACTGCCGTAGGGATCGCCGATGTGAATGTGGTTGCCCGACTGCTCGGCAATGGCCGCCAGAACCTTGTCGGCCGACTGTCCCTGGGCGGTGAGTTGAATGTGGGAGCCTGTCCACAGTTCCTCGAGTCGCAGACGGTCGAGCAGGCGCCGGGCGCGGAGCCGCACTTCGAGGTCGGTCGACTCAACGGCCTGCTGGAGTTGCTGGCGCGACTGGCTGCCCAGGCCGGCCAGCTCTTCGTCGGCGGCTTGGCGCCTGGCATAATCGGCGTCGCCGAGGTTGCGAATCAGACGGGCGACGCGCAGCTGAGGTGCGTCGCTGGCAGGGTCGGCGGCCGCGACCAATGGCAATGGCAGGCAGACCGACCCCATCGTGGCGGCGACACCGAGCCGCAGTGATCTCCAGTCCATGGAACCACTCCTGCGGACGAAGGCGAACGTGCGTGGCTCGCGGGGCGGCTTCTTGCCTGGGCCAGCTGCGGCGAGGGCATGGGCAACGTCGCGCGCGGCGTGTATCCTGGTCTCGTAAGAGACGGCCGAATACAGGCCGCACAAACACGGCGAACGTACGAAAACGCGACAAACGGGTCAATGCCGATCGGCGCTGGGTGGAGTGATAGCGTGAACGACAACGGTGCAAGCGACAGCGTCGAATGCTTGAGCGTGGGCATTCTCGTGGCCGACCATCTGTGCGACCCGATCGATCACGCGCCGGTCGCCGGCGAGCTGGTGATCAGCACCCGGCTGCCGCTGGCCATTGGCGGTTGCGCGGCCAACGTGGGCATGGACCTGGCGCGGC
>CAZPED010000601.1:0-2821 GCA_964585335.1 uncultured Planctomycetaceae bacterium
GCGCCGAGGTGCGCCGATAGCCGCGCGAGCGGGGCACGGTCATCGAGCGGCTCGCGCGTCGCTAGGCCGCTGAAGGGGACGAGGCTGGTTACCTGGCCGTCGTGCGATTGCTCCAGTCGGGACCCGAGGCCGACCGAGATCGTTTATTGACAGCCGTCGATGCGGGCTTGAGCGATCGTGGCGCAGTGCAGGGGGGCTCGGCCGGAACGCTTTATGCCGGCCTGGCGACCGCCGACGCGCGCCCAGGAAAGGCCATGTCTGAAGCCGGGGGCAAGGTGCCCGAAGCACTCTTGCGTGAAGTAACCAAAGGATGGAACGATCAAACCTCTGACATGAACCTGGTGCGCTTGGCGGCGCGGTTGGGCATGCCGGTCGCGCGGGAGCGGGCGCTAGTGATCGCGCAATCGGCCGACACAGGCGTCGAGGCGCGCGTCAAGGCGATTGCGCTCTTGGGCGAATTGGCCGAGCCATCGGCCAGCGCGGCCTTGCTCGAGCTGGTGAGCACCGACCAGCCGCCGGCCATTGCGGCCGCCGCGCTCGATGCACTGCCGGGCCTTGCCGACCCCGCGCTGGCCGGGAAGCTGCTCGAGCGCTATCCCGCGTTCGATACGCGACTGAAGAGCAAGTGTTGCGACGTGCTGCTGGCCCGCCAGGCGTGGGCCGAAGCGCTGCTAACGGCCGTGGAACGCGGCCAGGTGCCCGCGGTCGACGTGACAGTCGACCAGTTGCGGGTCGTGGCATTGCACGGCGAAGCCAAGCTCGACGCGCTCGTCAAAAAACATTGGGGCACGATTCAAGGGGGCACGCCCGAGGAGCGGCTGGCCGAAATGCGGCGGATCAACAACGACTTGCGGGCAGGCAGCGGCGACCTGGTGGCCGGCCGCCAGCTGTTCTTGCGGCAGTGTGGCGCCTGCCACCGCTTGTTTGGCGAAGGCGGATCGATTGGCCCGGAGCTGACGCACGCCAACCGCAAAAAGACCGACGAGCTGTTGGCGACGATCGTCAACCCCAGTGCCGTGATTCGCAAGGAGTACATGAACTTTGTGCTGCAATCGACCGATGGCCGGGTGCTCTCCGGGTTGCTGGTCGAGCAGACGCCCAGCCAGGTCACGCTGCTCAGCGCGAAAAACGAACGGACGACCGTCGGACGCGACAAGATCGAGAGCCTGGAGGAATCGGCCACGTCGCTGATGCCCGAGAATCTGCTGTCGGGGCTGAAGCCGCAGGAGCTGCGCGACCTGTTCAGCTACCTGCAAAGCGAACCGCCGATGGCGGCCGCCAGCCGGTAGCAACGAGTTCGTCGAACCCATCCGCAAGCGGAGCACGCATGAGAAATCGTCAACCAGGTTGTTCGCGCCGGGCGCTTTTGGTCGGCGGATTGGCCAGCCTCGCCGCTCTGGCCGCGCGGCGCTCGCTCGGCCTCGCGGCGCCGCCCGACGAACCTGGCAGGAAAGCCCAGATCGCCATCACGCTTGACCTGGAAATGAGCCGCAACTTTCCGGTCTGGGAAGAAATGCGCTGGGACTACGAAAAAGGAAACCTGAACGACGAGACCAAGCGCTACGCGCTCGAAGCTTGCCGGCGGGTGAAAGCACATGGCGGGCGGCTGCACTGCTTCGCCGTGGGGCAGGTGTTCGAGCAGCCCAGCGTCGAGTGGCTGCAAGAGATCGTCGCCGCGGGCCACCCGGTGGGCAACCACACCTATGACCACGTGAACGTCACGGCCCGGCGCCCCGAGGACATTCAGTTTCGCTTTCGCCGCGCTCCCTGGCTGATTGATGGGCGCACGCCGGCCGAAGTGATTCGCGAAAATATTCGCCTGACCAGCGTGGCCATGAAAACCCGGCTGGGCATCGATCCGGCCGGCTTCCGCACCCCCGGAGGGTTTGCCACGGGCCTGGCCGACCGCGAGGACGTGCAACGCATGCTGCTCGACCTGGGATTCACTTGGGTGAGCAGCCTGTATCCGCCGCATCCGGTGGGCACGCCCCGGCAATCGCCCAGCGAGGAGGTTCTCGCTGGGATCGTGGCCGCCCAGGCACTCGCGCAGCCGCGCGTCTATCCGACTGGGCTGGTCGAAGTGCCAATGAGCCCGATCAGCGACGTGGGGGCGTTTCGCAATGGTCGCTGGCCGTGCGCAGCATTTCTCGAAGCAATTCGTCGCGGCGTCGGCTGGGCCATCGAGCACGGCCAGGCGTTCGACTTTCTGGCACACCCATCGTGCTTGTACGTCGCCGATCCGCAGTTCCAAGCCATTGAGCTGATCTGCGAGCTGGTGGCCAAGGCCGGCGACCGGGCGGAACTGGTCGACCTGAACACGCTGGCCAAGCGCGCCCAGGCCGGTGCGCCCCAACCCGCCTAAGGCTAGCCGGGATCGTTAGGCGACTTTGACCAGCCGCTTGCCGGTATTGTCGCCCTGCAGCATGCCGATGAAGGCCTTGGGCAAGTTGTTGAAGCCTTCGATGATGTCTTCCTTGTACTTCAGCTTGCCTTGCTTCAGCCAGCCGGCCATGTCGGTGGCGGCCTGCGGAAACTTGTCGGCGAACTGAAACACCAAAAAGCCCTCGACGCGGGCCTGCTTGACGATCAGGTCCCACATCCAGCGCGGGCCGATGTCGCGTTTCTCCAGATTGTATTGCGAAATCTGACCGCACACGCTGATCCGCGCCTTGGTGTTGAGCAGCGGAATGACAGCGTCTGTGATCGGTCCGCCGACGTTGTCGAAGTAGACGTCGATGCCTTGAGGGCAGAGCTCGCTGAGCTTTGCGACGTAGTTCTTGGTGGTCTTGTAGTTAAAGGCAGCGTCGAAGCCGAGCTCGTC
>CAZPED010000602.1:0-2810 GCA_964585335.1 uncultured Planctomycetaceae bacterium
TCTCGGTGGTGATGGTGCCCGGCAGCGAGCCCATGCCGACGGCGCTGCGGGCGCCCACGCCACGCTCCTCGCCCCAGATGTCGCGAAACAGCTCGCTGCAGCCGTTGATCACCTGCGGGTGCTGGGTGAAATCGGGAGTGCAGTTGACCATGCCCAGCACCTTGACGACGCGGACCACCGCGTCGAGCGAGCCCAGGTATTCGCGCACGGTGGCCAGAATGGCCAGGCCCGTCTGACGGGCCGAGAACACGCCGGCCTCCAAGTCGACTTCCGTGCCGATACGGCCGTGGCACATCGTCTTGTCGCTCTTCAGCGGGCCGTGGCCCGAGACGTAGGCCATGTTGCCGCTGACGACCAGCGGTTTGTACACGCCGGCCGGTTTGGGGACCGGGGGCAGTTCGAGTTTCAATTCCTTCAGGCGGGATTCGGCGCTCATAGGTACATGCTCCTTCAATGCTGTGTAGTATTCGGTGTCAGGGCGCGGCGCCGATCGCACGGCCGACCGTCGCGCCGCGATTAGCGTGCCGTGGGTTTGGCGAGCTTGCCGCGCAAAATAACGTCGTCGAAATTGCCCAGGTCGTCAAACGCTCCCAGGCCAATTCGCCCCCAGGTAAACGTTTCGTCGATGGCTTCCATGACCGCGCGGCGGCGATCGTCGAAGAACACCTCGACCGTGCCGTCCGAGGTGTCGTGCACGAGCCGCACTTTGTGCCAGGCGTCGTCCCACGGAGTGCCGGCGGTCGTCTCGGTCGAAATCTTCCGGCGATCGGCTCCATTGACGATGAAAACCTGGTTGGCGTGGTTGTCGGTCTTTTTGCCGAAGTGCACGTAATAGAAATGTGCCGGATCTTGATAGCCGAACACCAGGACCAGGCTGCGGTGATCGTAGTCCTTCACCGTGCTCTGCATCCGGCAGGTCAGGTCGAAGTCAGAGACAACGATGTCCTTGAGCAGCGAGATATTTACCGGGCTGCGATGTGGTGGCTTGTACTTGCTCTGGGCAAACAGGCTGTAAACGTTGCCCTCGGGCGTCTTGAGAACCTTCCAGCTATTGGGATCCATCGGCTGCCAGCGGTCGCTGCCCGACTCGAAGTCTTCCTTAAGCAGCAGAGGCAATTCGGCGGCCGACGCTGACCGCAACGCGGCGCCGCCGGCTATTGCCGCCAGCACCAGCGATGCGATAACGAAGTTTTGAAGCGCGGGCATGCGGGGCGCCTTTCTAGTCGATGACCTTGGTCAGGGCGTACTCGACGATACCCCGCGCGCCGGCGGCCTTCAAGCGTGGAATGATATTACGCACCACCGACTCATCGAGAATCGTATTCACGTCGACCCAGCGCTCGTCGGCCAGGCTCGACACGGTAGGCTGTTGCAGCGCCGGCAGCAGCGACAACACTTGCTGCAAGCGCTCGCGAGGCACATTCATCATCAGCCCCACTTTGCCCTCGGCGGCCATCGCCCCCCGCAACATCAGCACGATGTCGTCGATCTTTTGCTTCTTCCACGGGTCGGCATAGGCCTGCCGGTTGGCAATGAAGCGAGGCGTGCTGGTGAGCACTTCGTCGACGATGCGCAGCTGATTGGCCCGTAGCGAGCTGCCCGTCTCGGTCACTTCGACAATGGCGTCGGCCAGCTTGGGCGGTTTGACCTCGGTGGCTCCCCAGCTGAACTCGACCTTGGCCTGCACGCCATGCCTGGCCAGGTAACGCTGCGTCAGGCCAACCGCCTCGGTGGCAATCCGCTTGCCGGCCAGGTCTTGCACCGACTTGACGGGCGACGACTCGGGCACGCACAGCACCCAGCGCACTGGCCGGCGGCTGACCTTCGAGAACACCAGCTCGGCCACTTCGTGCACGTCCGAGCCGTTTTCCTCGATCCAGTCGTGGCCGGTCAGCCCGGCGTCGAGCACGCCGTCCTCGACGTAACGAGCCATTTCTTGCGCGCGAATCAGCAGGCACTCGATCTCGTCGTCGTCGATCGATGGGAAGTAGCTGCGCGAGGGAAACGAAATCTTGTAGCCGGCGCGGCGAAACAGTTCGCCCGTGGCTTCTTGCAGGCTGCCGGCGGGAATGCCGAG
Source organism: uncultured Planctomycetaceae bacterium (assembly GCA_964585335.1). Taxonomy (GTDB): domain Bacteria; phylum Planctomycetota; class Planctomycetia; order Pirellulales; family PALSA-1355; genus CAZPED01. Next base: position 2,078 of record CAZPED010000602.1, read on the forward strand.
TTTCAAGCAGTTTGGCATGGCTGGTGGGAAGAGGGCTGGTAGGTTGGCGCCTGGGGAGCGGCTACTTCTTGTAAACTTTCTGGGGATCGAACACGCGCTGGCCGACCACCTCGAGCCCCGCGGGGGTGACCTGACGGAAGAAGCAGCTGGGGTAGCCTTCGTGGCAGGCGGCTCCGCCGAGCTGTTCGACCTTGAGCAGGATGGTGTCGGCGTCGCAGTCGACGAAGATTGATTTGACGAGCTGCACGTTACCGCTTTCCTCGCCCTTGCGCCACAGTTTGTTGCGGCTGCGGCTGAAGTACACGGCCCGGCCCGTGGCCAGGGTTTCGGCGTAACTTTCGGGATTCATGTAGGCCAGCATCAGCACCTGGCCCGTGGCGGCGTCCTGGGCAATGGCCGGCAGCAGGCCGCCCGCTTTGGCAAAGTCGGGTGCGGCGGATCCAGAAGTGGTCACGGTGGGAAAACTCCGGGGAAACACGGGGAAAAATCGCGGCTCGGCGAAACCAACCAGCATAATCCCCTGCGAGACCGCCTGCCAGTGGCTCGAAGGCCGGGAAAACGGCCGCCAATTGGTGTTCGTCGCGGGCGAAAACTAAGATACGCATGCCCCCAGCAAGAGTCTGTCTGGACGGAGGCCTGCGCCATCCCATCGAGACGTATACATCGCGAGAGGAGAGCCCAATGCGGCGCTTAACAGCTTGCCTGGCCGGTCGAACGCTGCTGATGGGCTGCC
>CAZPED010000603.1:0-2803 GCA_964585335.1 uncultured Planctomycetaceae bacterium
CCCCAGCGTGGTGCCCGTCGATTCGTCGGCCGTGTCCGCCAGCTACAACGCCCGCACTGCCTCGGCCTACAGCTCCAGCTACAACTCAGGCTACTCGAACTATTCCAACTACTCGGGCTACACGCAGGCGCAGGAAATTCCTCCCGGCGCTATTCTGACGGCGCCCGAGGGCGATCAACGCACTGCCTTCGGCAATGAGTTGGCCAGCTCGGGCTGTTGCGACAGTTGTTGCTGCGAACCCACGTGTGCCCACTGGTTCGGCGGCGTGGCCGGCCTGGTGATGACCCGCAATCGGGCCAACCCCTACTGGACGTCATACGAAACGAACAACAACCCAAACCAGCTCATGAACACGCAGAACGCCCGCGCCGACTGGGTGGGCGGCGGACAGGTGAGCATCGGTTACGGCTTTTGCGGCGCAGCGGCCCCTTGCGGCGGCCTGAACCCCTGTGGCTGCTACGGTCCTGGCGTGCTGTTTACCTACTGGGGCCTGGGCCAGATGGACGGCTTCTCGGAAGTCACCGGCACCAACAACATCAGCACCCCCATCAACCTGGGCTTCGTCGACATCGGCGGCAACCCAGCCAGCGACTATTTCGACAACGCCAGCAATCAGCGCATCTGGCGTAACGACCGCGTCAACAACTTCGAACTCAACGTGCTGCAAGGCCCCGTGCTCGGCACCGGCCGTCTGACGGTCGTGGGCCTGGCCGGCCTCCGCTACTTCCGTTTCGATGAGCGGCTGACCTACGGCTCGGCCATTAACGAGTTCGGCGACAATGGCGGCGCCGACGAAGCTTACCTGCGGTTCCGCACGGCCAACAACCTGTTCGGTGCCCAGATCGGCGCTCTGCTCAACTACCAGGTCTGCCCGCGAGTCGGCGTGTTCTTCATTCCCAAGGTGGGCATCTTCGGCAACCAGATGAACTCGCGCACCACGCTCGAGAGCGGCAACGGCATCATCGGCACCATCAACGACCCCGGCCCGCAGCCCTTCGACATCTACGGCCACAAGTCGGACGTGTCGCTGCTGGGCGAACTGGACTTCGGCCTGAACTATGCGATTCTGCCCAACCTGTGGGTCTTCGGCGGCTATCGCGTGCTGGGCATCAACAACCTAGCCTTGGCCGACAACCAGTTCCTGCCCTACCTGGCCGACGCCCAGGGTTACCGCGAGATCAAGCAGAGCGGCAGCCTGATTCTGCACGGCGGCTTGTTCGGCATGGCCTTCCTGTACTAACACCGCCTGACGAAGCGACGACGTCAGCTCGACCGCGTGAAAAATAAAATCCTCGACTCGCAATTCGCGGGTCGAGGATTTTTTCGTTCCCTTGCAGACATTTTCCGGCAGACGAACCCTGGCGGACTGGAAACCAGGTCGGCGACAGGCGTCCTACCTGCCCAGCATCAAACCGTAACTCGCACCAGCGCCTGAAACGCCGGATCGTCCCGAATCGGATCGAAGTCGGGCTCGTCCATGACCATGGCGCGGTAACGATCTTTCAGATCGATGGCCTTGGCCAAATACGACAACGCCTGCCGCTTGTTGTTCGCCAGGCTCCAATAGCAGGCCAGGTTGTAATGCACCAGGCCGTCGTTGGGTTCGGCCACCAGGGCTTCTTCCAGCGCTTCGATCGCCAAATCGAGCCGGCCGGTGCGCTTGTAGCACCAGCCCAGCGCCAGCCAGACGTGAATGTTGTTCGGATCGCCTTGCGCGGCGCGCTGGAGCGGCACGATCGCCTCGCGATAGCGCTCCAGCGAGCGCAGGCATTCTCCTTGCAAATACAAGCCGTGGTCGGTCAGCAAGTCCGGATCGCCGGAGCGGGCCAGCACGTCGAGCGCATGGCTCGGCATGCCCAGTTCGAGGTAACCCTCGGCCTGGATCATCAACTGCTGGCGGCGAATGCGGTCGCGACTGGACACGGACGTGAACTCCACCCGACATGCCACGCGAGCCCGCTAAGGCCCGCATTTACATTCAATTCTACACGCCAAAAACGGGCACACGATATGGAAACGCGAAATTCATGTAAAGTTCGATCGCCACGTTTCCGACGTGGCGCGGCTGCCAAAGTTCCAGCGTGTCGCGCCTGCCGTTTGGCAAAACTTTCCGGCGCGTTTCGAGGCTCAACGCAGTTTGCCGCTCGCTTACTTCACCCAGGACGGGCGAACGGCGTGGCCGGCAAAATTTGCTGAGGATCACGCGCAATTCTTCTCGGCGGCCGCTCGAGACTCAAGTGCCCCCGAGTGTGGTTCGTTGCAATTTGGCAGCACGCCGCCTGAAGCCGCCGTCGCTATTTCGCGACGCTCGCTCTGGCCGCTCGGCTTCGCCAGAGCGGCGCTAAGCGACTGGCTCACTTAGGGTTATTCGTCGTTGACGCGGCCTGGCACGCGGCCACGGCTCGGCATGTGCTTATCTCTCAGGCAGCCATCGCGACGAGCGGTGTTCGCGCTTCGCTGCGCGGGGCCAACTTCGTGGCTCGTTCCCATGCCGTAACTCTTTTTCCCGAGGATTTCTCGCTGTGTCGGTCGTCCATCGCACGTTGATTGCCGCGCTCTGCGTGCTGCTGGTGGCCCTCGCCTGGCTGGTCGTGGAATCGGCCCCCGAATCGGCGGCGCCGGCCGCTAATTCGCCGCGCTGGGTGCGCACGCGCGACGGCTGGCGACGCGCTGAATGGCACCAGCCTCACGTGGCAGCCGAGCCGCGGCTCCACCCAGCGCTGGTCGCCGCATTTGTCGGGCTGGCCTCGACGACGGCGCTCATGGCCTTCCCGCTCCGCCGTGCGCCATCGCGCACGACTCC
>CAZPED010000604.1:0-2795 GCA_964585335.1 uncultured Planctomycetaceae bacterium
CACATGGCCGAGGACGAGTTCGGCTTCGAAAGAAGGGCCGATTACCCGCCCGTCGGTCCCGCGCAGGTCGGGCGGTTGGTCGAGCGCGGGCGACCGCCGGGCCGCAGCGCCGGCGGAGCCAGGCGTTTTTCGCGCGCCGAGATTCCCCACCGGCACCAACAGCGCATTGGCGTGTCGAGCGACGAAGAACTGGTGAAGATGGAAGGCGCGCTGCGCCGTGCCGCGGGCGGGGCGGACGGCGAAATCTCGATCGGCGAGCTATTGCCCGTCGAAGCGATTGCCGTGCCGCTCGCTGCCCGCACGCGGGCCTCGGTGATTACGTCGATGGCCGAACTGGCGGCCCGCACTGGCTGGCTGTGGGATCCGGCCCGCATGGCCGACGCGGTGCGGACGCGCGAGGAGCTTTTTCCCACGGCGCTCGAAAACGGCGTGGCGCTGCTGCACCCCCGGCGGCCGCTGGCCAGCATTCTGGCGCAGCCCTTTTTGGCCGTGGGGCGCACCGACCGGGGTATTCCGTTTGGTGCCCCGCGAGGCGGACTGACCGACCTGTTCTTTCTGGTCTGCTCGGTCGACGATCGCGGGCACTTGCGCACGCTGGCCCGGCTGAGCCGGTTGCTGGCCGACCCAGAGTTCCTGCCGCTCGTGCGCGAGGCCCCCGACGCGGCGGCTCTGCATCAGGTGGTCGTCGAGCGTGAGGCGTTGTTGAGCTGAGGCGCGCCACCGGCTGTTTCTGCGTAACAGATTGCCCGATAGCGGCTTAGCGCGGGGCCCCTACCCCCCGCTGGGCAATTGAGGACCTTTCCCGCCCGGCACCGGGCTGTAAGGCGGCTTGATCGGTGGCAGGCATGTGCGCTGAGCCACGCTCCTTGATTCGGCGACTAGGCAGCTTAGGAACTCTGGGTCTCAGAGCCGCCCACACGGTTTCGGCTTGCTCACCGAGCGCTCATCGATTTCTCGCGTATTTTTTTTGACAAACCACGCCGAAGTATGGATACTAACCGACTAGCCGGCATCGACCATGCGTTTAGTCATTATTAATCCACGTCTCGAGCGCCGCGCAATTCTTGGTGTCCAATTCTGCTCATTCTAGATGGGGGTCGTTTATGGCAGGCAAACGACGGGGGTTCACCCTGGTAGAACTTCTGGTAGTGATCGCCATTATTGGCGTGCTGGTGGCATTATTGTTGCCGGCGATTCAAGCGGCGCGCGAAGCGGCCCGCCGCTCGAACTGTACGAACAACATGAAACAGTTTGGCATTGCGCTGGCCAACTACCACACGCAGCTCGGCACGTTCCCGCCGGCCGGTTGCGTCAAGGATGCCGGCCAACTCGACGACAACGTCTTTGGCAGTCTCCACTGCATGTTGTTGCCGTTCTTCGAAGAGGAAGGCCTGAAGCAGCTTTACAATGGAAGAGTTGCCTGGCGCTATCAGACACACGTGCTGATCGACCCGACAAACCCGGGCTCGTCCGACTACAAGATTCCGGCCACGGTGATTCCGGTCTTCGCCTGCCCGTCGACCACCGGCGAAAATCCCTACGTCGACAAGCTGCTGGCTAAGATTCTGCTGCTGGCGGTAACTGGCAGTTATCGCGATACGCAGCCCTTCGGCGTCACCAACTACCTGGTGTGCAAGGGCGTTACCGACGCGTTTTGTTTGCGGCCGGGCAACCTCCCGCCGGGCATTGCGGCGAACGGCGTGGCCGCCAGCGAACGCGGAATGTTTGACATTAACTGGGCCGTGCCCATTCGTAAAATCACCGATGGCACGAGCAACACGATCGCCATGGGCGAAGGAGCTCACGGCCCTAACTGGCCGCTGTCGAGTGCACTGCCCACCTCGACCGTGGCGAACCAAGTCAATGGCACGAATAACCGGACTGCGCTTGCCGGCATCAATATGGCCACTGGTCAGGTTTACAATGCTTGGGCAGCCTGGATGATTCCCGAGGTATCGCACGCCGACCTGGTAACCGGCGGTGGCCAGTTGGGTGGTGTCAAGCTCTACGAAGCTGGCTTGTATGCCTGCACGCTGGAGCCGATCAACAAGACGCCCGTCACGCAAACCTACGTCAACAACATCAGTGCGGGCACCACGGATTGCCGCACCAGCCAAGCGTCATTTACTAACGCCGCTGGTGGTGGTGGTGGACATATTGCGTCGAACTTCCGCAGCGATCACTCGGGCGGTTGCAACTTCCTGTTCGCCGATGGCTCGGTCCACTTCCTCAACGACTCGATCGACATGACGACCTACCAGCGTCTGTCGACGATGGCGGGCAACGACATTGCCGACATCCCGGTCGAGTAACTGACGGCTGTCGGCTGTCGGCGATCACTCCTGCCCGTGATCGCCGCGGTAGCCGGCTTGGTAATTCCGCCGCGATGGCTTACAGTGCCCCGTGTTCCCCACCAGGAACACGGGGCTTTTTTCTTTCACCCACCTGGCCACGGCCATGCGGCGAGTCCTCTTGGTCATCGACCCGGCTGACGACCTCGAAGCCCCACTGCGCCGCGCCCAGGGGATTGGCCTCGACCTGAATATCACAACCTCTTGGCTGCAGGCCGAGGGCTGGCTGGCTGCTGGCGATTTGCTGCCCGAGCTGATCGTGCTGGCCGCCACCTACCCGGGCGAACACACCACCGAGGGCATCGCCCGCCTGCGCCGGCACGCCCCGTTGGCCCGCCTCGTGCGGGTCGTCGGTCCCTGGTGCGAAGTCGAGACGCGCAGCGGCCGTCCGCCCACGGGCTGCACTCAGTACTACTGGCACGAGTTGCCGGCGCGGGCCGCGCA
>CAZPED010000605.1:0-2789 GCA_964585335.1 uncultured Planctomycetaceae bacterium
CACACACGAGGTACTTGCGTGGCCCTCTATCGCGACATCATCTTTCCTCGCCTGCTCGAATGGACGCTTGGCGCCCGCATTCCCATGCAGTATCGCCGCCGGACGCTGGCGACTGCCCGGGGCCGTGTGCTCGAAATTGGCTTTGGCACCGGCCTGAACCTCGGTTGTTATCCCAGCACGGTCGAGCGGTTGACGCTCATCGATCCCGAACGGCTGTTGCCCAAGCGGGTCGAGCGTCGCATCGCCGCCGCGCCGTTTCCCGTCGAAATGGCGTTTCTCGACGCCGCCCGGCTTCCCTTCGAACACCAGACGTTCGACACGGTCGTGTCGACCTGGACCTTGTGCACGATCCCGCAGGTCGCCGCGGCGCTCGAGGAAATTCGCCGCGTCCTCAAGCCCGGCGCGCCGTTTCTGTTTCTCGAACACGGCCGCAGCGCCGATGCCCGCGTCGCTGGCCGGCAGGACCGCTGGAACGGCTTTCAGCAGGTCATCGGCTGCGGCTGCAATCTGAATCGGCCGATCGACGAACTGATCGCCGCTGCGGGGCTGAAGCTCACGGCGCTCGAACGCTTCCAAATGCCCCGCACGCCCGGCATTCTCGCCGAGCACTACTTGGGCACGGCGCAAGCCGCCTAACAGCCGCCCGAGTGCAGACGCTGGCCGTGGGCCTCGCTGGCTGGGTTGCCGCGGCGTTTACTCTTGCCCGGGGCGATACTTCTTGACCAGCTGCGCTTCGATTTCAGCGTCGGTAAAGGCGGCCCGCTTGTACTTGCCGGCGGCAAACAGGGCCGTCTGGTCGGCCAGGTACGGCGAGCCCGGCACGTTCGCCTGGCTGTAGGCCAGCACGGTGAAGGCTGTGGGCGGATCGCTGAACTCGACCGCGAACACCCAGCTATCGCCCGTGTTGGCGGCCAGCTTGCCGTCGGCATCTTGCCGATAGTCGAGCACGCGGAAGCAGCCCATCGTGCCCGGGCCGCCGCTCACCGGCAGGTCGACGTCGCCTTTGCGAATGCGGTGTACGTCGCCCCAAGCCACGTCGGCGCGTCCGTACCGCGTGTTTACTTCTCGTAGCGCTGCGACAAAATCCTGCGCGGCCCGCTCGCGATCTTTCAAGCCGCGTGGCGTGGCCATTGGCTCGCTGGCGCTCCAAGGCACCGCGAACAGGTCCGTCCGCTTGTCGCTGTCGGAATAGCGCTTCCACCAGGCGGTGAACAGCGTGCCGCCGCGGCTGTCGACCTTCACGGTGTTGTCCCAGGCGCTAAGCGCCTCGATGCCGGCGTCGATTTCCGAACTGGCCGGCAGCGCCCGCGCCGCGATGATCAAATCATCTTTTACCCGCTCGGCCAGCAGCATGGCCGGGCTGTGCTTGAGCGTCCACAGCTCGTCGAGCGTGAATTTCTGCTCGTTATGGATCAGCCGCAGGCTGTGCTGCGTGCGCAGGCTCAAATCGTTGGGCGAAAAGTGCCGCGGATACCTGACCGGATCGAGCGGGGCAAACAAGTTGGTCAGATAGGGGGGCGAGTTGCAGTTCTGCACGTAGCCCCCCGGCGGGTTGACCAGTTGCGGCAGTTCGCGCGTGGCGTGAAAGGTCGTCCAGATGTCGCGCGTCGAGTGGGCCACTTGCGCTTCGGCCTTGTGAGCCGGGTGCGGCAGGTTCGGCACTGTGCCGTTCCACAAGTAATAGATGTTGCCGACCCGATCGGCATAGCAAATGTTGAACATCGGCACCTGGTTCATCTCGACGACTGAGCGGAACTCGGCGAAGTTGCGGGTCTGCGTCATCTTCAACCATTGCTCGTAGGCCCGGTAGTTCTCGTACGTGGCGTTGCGCAGCACATAGACCTTGTCGGCCGAGCGATGCACGACGGGGCCCAGTGGCGTGTACCAGAAAGTGCGCGCGACGGGCGCCTCTTCGCCTTTGACGCGCACGCTCGTATCGGCCCGCTCTAGCGGCACCGAACCGCCGTCGAACAGGTAATGGTCCTGCTGGTTCGGATCGATCGTCAGTTCGTAAATCTCTTCGAGGTCGGGCCCGTTGACCGTGTGCGACCAGCCGAGCTGATCGTTCCAGCCGCTGGTCAGGATCGGCCGGCCGATGAACGTCGAGCCGTAGAAGTTCAGCTTGCCCGGTACCGTCAAGTGGGCTTCGTAATAGGTCGACACCGGCTGCCACGGCTGGTGCGGGTTGCCCATCAGCAAGGCCCGGCCCGAGCGGCTGCGGCTCGGGGCAAAGGCCCACATGTTCGAGCCCACCTCGCGTTCCGTTTCCCGCTCGTCACCCAGCGCGGCGCTCGCCCCCTGCGCGGCGAGGAACTTCTTCAACAAGCTGTCGCGATTGAAGGCAAACCGCATCACCCCCGCGATGCCATAGGCGGCCACGTCGTGCCCGGTCACCGTCGGCGTCCACTCGGGCAGAGATTGCCGGTGCCGCTCGGTGTAGAAGTTCAGCCCGGCGGCAAAGCCCTCGCACATGGCGCGGTAGTCGGGGTCGAGCTTGTGATACGTGGCCACGGCCCGCTCGTACACGCGGAACTGCCGGTTCGCCAGGTCCGCATCAACATTTTTGTGGTCGTCGCCCGGCCCAAACACGGCGGCCAGTTGGCTGCGGACGCCGACGATGCCGCGAAAGATTTCGAGCCAATGATCCTCGGCCTGGCAATAGGCAAACCCAAAGGCGACTGCTTCGAGCGAGTCGCCCTGAATGTGCGGCACGCCGTACTGCGTGCTGCGAATCTCGACCCGCTCGGCCTGCGGCCGCGCCCCCGCGTCATCGGCCGCCTGCACGCTAC
>CAZPED010000606.1:0-2761 GCA_964585335.1 uncultured Planctomycetaceae bacterium
TGGCGGTTGGTGGCGCATGGCATTGGACTGCCGCCGATCCGGGCGCACAGCGGCCCAGCGACCGTCAGGAACTGGCCCGCAAGGTGCGTGCGCCTTGGCAACCGCCGCGGACGTGCAGCGACAACAAGGTGCAACTCTGCCAGGTGCTGACCCCGGCCGACCCGAACCCGATTCCAGCCATCGACTGCATAAACGCCTGCCCGGCCGATCGGGCTTGCGACTGGAACAAAATGGGGCCCGTGCCCGAATTTCAAGAATGGGCGCAGGGCGAGTACGTCGGCCGGGCGCGTCTGCCGCATGTGCCCGAGTATCGGCTGCGCGTGGACGATCAGCTCGACTTCGTGTTTCGCGTCACGCGCAACGAAATTCCCGACTCGTACGAAATCAACGTCGGCGACGAAGTCACGGTCGAGTCGGCCACGGACAAGGACCTGAAGCGGACGCTGGTGGTCCTGCCCGACGGTACGATCACGCTGCCGCTGCTGGGCCAGGTGCGGGCAGCGCACCTGTCGGTGCCCCAGTTGCGCGAAGAGCTCGAGAAGCTCTACACCAAATACTACAAGGTGCCGGCCATCACGGTCACGCCGATCAAGGTCGACACGCAACTGGAAGATTTGCGTTACACGGTCGGTGGCCGGTCGGGCTTCGGCGGCCAGGTGCGCTCGGGCCGCGTCACGCCCGAGGGCACGATCCAGCTGCCCGCCGTCGGTTCGGTGCCCGCGCAGGGCCTGACGCTCGACGAATTCCGCATCGAGCTTAACGAGCGGTTCGCCGAGAAAATCGAAGGCATCGAAGTGATGCCGATCCTGATGGTCCGGGCGCCGCGACACGTGTACGTGCTGGGTGAGGTGAAAACCCCCGGCCGCTACACGCTCGATGCTCCCACGACGGTGATGCAAGCCATTGCGATGGCGGGCAGTTGGAACAACGGCGCGCATCTGACGCAAATCGTGATCTTTCGCCGCGCCGACGACTGGCGGCTGATCGCCACCGTGGTCGATCTGCGAGCCGCCTTGCTCGGCCGGCGCCCCTGCCCCGAAGGCGAGATTTGGGTCAGCGATTGCGACTTGATCATCGTGCCCAAGTCGAAACTGCTGCGGGCCAATAACATCATCGAGCTGGTGTTTACCAAGGGCCTGTACGGCATCTTCCCGTTCAGCGGTAACATGTCGTACACGTACCTGTCGTCAACGTCGCCGGTGATCGTGCCCTGATTCGCGGTGCTTTTGCCGCCAGAGCTGGCTGGCAATTTCTTTCCCGGCGCCGCTTTTCAGCGGCTCCTGGGCGGTCTATCCTAAGTGCCGCCAGACAGACCGCTACGTGCGGCAAGCTGCTGGCCGGGCCGGCCCAATGCGGCCGCCCGCCAACCGCCATCCCATCATGCCCGGGAGTACCCACCATGAGTCTCAGCACCCCGATCAAACTGTTGCTGTCGCTTTGCCTTGTCGGCGGCGCGGCGGCGAGCCTGGCCCGCGCCGAGGACAAAGTGCCGACGACGCTGCAGCCCGTGCCGCGCGACGGCGGGCAAATGGCCCGACACGAAAGCTTCAACAAGCGGATCAAGGAAGGCCCTGTGGATTTGCTCTTCATCGGCGACTCGATCACGCAAGGCTGGGAAGGGGCCGGCAAAGACGCCTGGGCCAAGCACTACGCCAAGCGTAATGCCGTGAACCTGGGCATCGGCGGCGACCGCACGCAGCACGTGCTCTGGCGGCTCGACCACGGCAACATCGACGGCATTTCGCCGAAAGCCGCCGTGCTGATGATCGGCACCAACAACTCGAACAAGGACGACAACACGGCCGAGGAAATCGGCGCCGGCATCGAGGCGATCGTCAAGAAGCTGCGCACGAAGCTGCCGAACACCAAGGTGCTGATCCTGGCGATCTTCCCGCGTGGCGAAAAGCCGAATCCGCAGCGAGAAAAGAACGCCAAGGCCAGCCAGATTGCCGCCAAATTGGCCGACAACAAGGATGTTTTCTACCTCGACATCGGCGACAAGTTCCTGCAGACAGACGGCACGCTGCCGCGCGAGATCATGCCCGATCTGCTGCATCTGTCGCCCAAGGGTTATGAAATCTGGGCCGAGGCCATCGAACCGTCGGTGGCCCAATTGATGGGCGAAAAGTAAGCCCCCCGAGCGATCATGCCGTCACGTGGCTCGCCCCTCTGGCGAGCCACGTGACGAGTTCGCGCACTCCGTCGGCCAGCGCAACCCGCGGCCGGTAGCCCAACAGCCGCTCGGCTTTGCTCAGGTCGGCGCATGTCAGCGGCATGTCTCCGGCCACGGCCGGCCGCCAAGCGATCGTTGCCTTACGCCCGATCGCTTTCTCCAATAGTCCGATCAGCTCGAGCATCGTCACCGGATCATGGTGGCCAAGATTGATCGCCTCGCCCACGGCCTCGGTGCGCTCGAGGGCCGCCAGCAAACCGTCGCACACGTCGCTAATGTGCGTGAAATCACGTCGCACCGAGCCGTCGCCAAACAGCGGCAGCGGCCTGCCCGCAGCGATCGACGTGGCAAACACATAAAGGGCCAGGTCGGGCCGAATCCGTGGGCCGTAAACATTGAACGGCCGCACCCGCACCACCGGCAAGCCGTGCAGGTGGTGGTACGTTTGGCAAAGCAACTCGGCGGCCTGCTTGGTAGCGCCGTAGGGGCTTAAAGGTACGCCCAGCGGGGCGTCTTCGCGAAAAGGCGCGCTGGCGCCGCCGCCATACACGGTCGACGACGACACGAACACGAACCGCTCGACGCTCG
>CAZPED010000607.1:0-2749 GCA_964585335.1 uncultured Planctomycetaceae bacterium
GACGCGTTAAACCGCCCGTACATCAGCCCGATCCAACGTAGCGTCAGCCGCATTTCCTCGGGTGTGCTGAGCGCCAAACGGGTCACGGTCCGCAGCGTGCTCAGGTCGATGTCGGGCTGCAAGAAGCGGTTGAATAGCACGATGCCATCGGCCCCGGCATGTACCAGGCGCTTGGCCACGTTGGGCAGCGACGTGAAGTATGGCCCGATCTTGACCGCCAGCGGAATCGACAGCCGGCCGTGCACTTCGGCCACGAGCTCTTCGTAGCGCGATTCCACGTCTTCGGCCGTCGTGTCCAGATCCGTCGGCAGGAAGAACAGGTTCAGCTCCAGCGCGTCGGCGCCCGCCGCTTCGATGCGCCGGGCATGGTCGAGCCATGGCCCGGGGGACGTGACGTTCAGGCTGCCAATCAGCGGGATGCCGACTCCCTTCTTGGCATTTTCCAAGTGCCGCAGGTAAACGTCCGGCCCACGGTTGTACTCCTTCAACTCGTGGAAGTAGGCCAGCGTGTCGACGACGGTCCCGCCGCTGCACGGCGACGGCTTGGCCTCTTCGAGTTGCTCTTCGAACAGCGAAGGCAACACGGCCGCGCCGGCTCCGGCTTGTTCGAGCCGTCGCAGCACGTCGAGTTCGCCCGTTAGCGGCGAAGCCGAAATCACGACCGGATTGTTTAACTTCAGACCTAAATAGGTAGTGCTCAGATCGACTTCCATGGCCGTGACCTCCCCTGCGCCCGAAAATTCGGAGATCCGAACTCCCGCGCGGGCCTTCGCCGAGATGGATCGCTTGTTTCCACCTGAATTCAGGGCATTACCCGTGCCAAAGCCTGCCGATTGTAAAGGGCCGAGCCGGCAGAATGTTTTGATCCAGGGCCCGTCGCCGATCGGGCGTTTATGCGCGCCACCCGTGTCCGCCCGGCACACCCGCGTGCGGTCTGGGCACTCGGGGGCATTGGCCCCGGCGCGTGAACCTTGGGGACCGCCCCCATGTCCGGGCCAATAGCCAAACCGACGTTGGCCCCCTACAATACGTGACTTTCGCCGGGTTTCCCCCTGTTTTCCGCCACGCCGCAATGCCCCAGAAACGCCTGATGACGCCGGGTCCGACCCAAGTGCCAGAGCCGGCACGGCTGGCCATGGCGCGCCAGGTGGGCCATCACCGCACGCCCGAGTTCCGCGCGCTGTTTGCCCAAGTGCTCGACGACTTGCGCTACACGCTGCAAACCTCGAGCGACGTGGTCGTGCTCACCAGTTCGGGCACAGGGGCCATGGAAGCCGCCGTGGTCAACCTGGTGCCCTGCGGGGGCAAGGCCCTGGTGCTCGAATCGGGAGTGTTCTCGCGCCGCTGGGGCCAGATCTGCAAGCGATTTGGCATCGAGGTCATTTCGCACCAGGTTCCCTGGGGCCAGGCCGTGGCCGCGGACGACGTCGAGCGGCTACTGGCCCAGCATCCCGATACCGTCGCCGTGTTCGGCACGCTGATGGAAAGCAGCACCGGCGTGGGACACGACGTCGAGGCTATCGGCCGCGTCGTGGCGCAAACGCCCGCCGTCTGGGTCGTCGATGGCATCAGCGGCGCGGCTGCCATGGAATGCCATACCGAGGCCTGGAACATCGACGTGTTGGTCGTGGGCTCGCAAAAAGCCTTGATGGTGCCGCCGGGATTGGCGCTATTGGCCGTCAGCGACAAGGCCTGGGCGCAAATGGAGCGCGTCGAGCCGCAAGCGTTTTACTTCGATTTGAAACTTCACCGCGCCAAGTTGCGCGGCGCCAAGCCGGGCGACGGCCCCGATACGCCCTGGACGCCCGCCCACACGCTGATTGCCGGGCTGGCCGAATCGCTCAAGCTGATCCGCGCCGAAGGCATCGAACAAGTCTGGCAGCGCTGCGCGCGACTCAGCGAGGCCACGATCGCCGGCGTGCGGGCCATGGGGCTGGAGATCTTTGCCCAGCGGCCGGCGGCCGGCATGACCGCGGTGCGCGTGCCCGCGGGCATCGACGGGTCTCGTCTGCTCAAGCGGCTCGAGCAGCGGTTTGGCATCAAGCTGGCCGGAGGTCAGCTCGAGTTGCAAGGCAAGATTTTTCGCATCGCGCATTTTGGCGTGCTCGATGAACTCGACCTGCTGGCGACGCTGGCTGCCATTGAAATGGTGCTGGACGAACTGGGCCACGCGGTGGTGCTGGGGTCGGCGGCGGCCGCTGCCAGCCGGGTCTATCAAGCCCACCTGAAGTCACCTGCCTCGCCGGCTGCCGCCGCGAAGGGCGGCTGACCCGTGGTTTTCCCCGTCGACGGCCACTTGGCCTTTGCTCATTAGTTGTTCTAATCGATGGCACACCGAACGTGCCGACCACCCGATGTCCTGATTTCCGACCGAGACGAAACATGCCGAAAGTGATTGTGCTGGATACGCTCGCCCAAGAAGGCCTCGACCTGCTGGCCGCCGCAAAGGGCATCGAATATGAAGTGCGCACCGGACTCAAGGGAGACGCTCTGCGGTCGGCCCTGGCCGAGTTCGATGGCGCGATTTGCCGTAGCGGCGTCAAAATCACGGCCGAAGCCCTGGAAGGCAATCATCGCCTCAAGGCGATCGTGCGGGCGGGCGTGGGCACCGACAACATCGACTCGAAGGCCGCCACGCGGCTGGGCATCGTCGTCATGAACACGCCGGCCGGCAACACGCTCAGCACGGCCGAGCACACGATTGCCATGATGCTGGCCCTCTCGCGCAACATCGCGCCCGCTTACCAAA
>CAZPED010000608.1:0-2749 GCA_964585335.1 uncultured Planctomycetaceae bacterium
GCAATGCCTGGCCTTTGGCGATGGTGGGCTCAGCGCGCTGGGCGCCAACGTGCTGAACATGGCCGTCGTGGGCTGCCTGTCGGCCTCCGCAATTCATGGCTTTGTCTCTGGTCGCCTGACCGGCGCGCGGGGCAAACTGGTCGGCGTGGCGGCCGCCGCGTTTGGTTCGGTGCTGGCCTCGGCCGCGCTGTGCTCGGTGGAGTTGGCGGTCTCGGGAACGTTTGGGTTTGCCAGCGTGCTCTGGGCCATGTTAAGCGTTCACGCCGTGATCGGGTGGGCCGAAGCCGCGCTGAGCGTGGCGGTGGTGGCCGCCGTGTCGGCAGTTGCTCGCGAGGGGGCCAGTGTGACCAAGAGCCGCGCGCTGGCGGGTGCACTGTGCGCCGCCGTGGCCGTGGCTGGGCTGCTTGCTCCCTGGGCTTCGAGCGCACCAGACGGCTTGGAGCGCGTGGCCGAGGACCTCGAGTTTGCCGGGCTGGCCGGCGATGCTTCGTGGTCGCTCGTAAGCGACTACGCGGCGCCCGGAATCACCTGGCCGGCCTTGGCCGTGGCGCTGGCGGGAATCGCCGGCGTGGCGTTCGTGTTCGTCAGCGCCTACACTGCCGACCGCGCGGCCCGGGTGCGAGTTCGCAAGCAGTAGCCATCAATCGGCGCGCTGCCTTAACGAATTGCCGCGGGCATCAGGCCGCCGCCTTCGCGCCCGCCCAGGTCCAGTGGCGGTCGCTCGTGGCGCTCACCGACTGGCCCTGCCAGCCGAACCGCGTTACCAGCTGGCGGACTTCACCCAGTGTAAGGGCCGCGTGCAGCGAAGCGGCGAATAGTGCCCGCTGGTGCGGATTGCAGCCGGCGGCGTACGTCTCGACTTGCTGCCGCAGCAGAGCCTCGTCATAGGGCCGCGCCAAATCGCGCACGAAGATCAGGCCGCCAGGTTGGAGCACGCGGAGCATTTCGGCCAGTGCCGCGGCTGGCTCGGGAATGTGATGCACGATGCTGTTGGAGATCACGGCGGCAAATCGCCCATCGGCAAACGGCAGCCCCTTGGCGTCGACCCGCTCGAGAGCAATGCGCTGGCTTAGTCCCGCCCGGTTCACGTTTTCGGCGGCCAAGGCGAGCATCGACGAGGCGAGGTCGATGGCCACCACGCGCAGCGCATCGTGCCGGCGGCAGAGCTCGATGGGAATTTGCGCCGTGCCGGTGCCGACGTCGAGCACTTCGCCCGGGCCCAGGCCGCGCGTCGCTACGAGCGCGAGGAAGTCGGCGACAAACCGGCGATTCACCTCGCCGTGATCCATCGCGTCGTAATCGCGGGCTTCGTCGGCCGCGTCCATCACTTCCGGCTCGAGCACGCGGGCCAGTAGCGAATCTTCACGCATTGCGGTTACCGCTTGAGCTTTTCGGGCGCGGCGGCCGCGTCGAGCTTCAGTTCGACGCCGAGGGCCGCTTTGACCACGCGGGCCAGCGAGGCCAAGTCGCCCTCGATATGAAACGTGGTTTGGGTATGGGGAATCGACTTACCCGTCGGCAATTCCGCGGCGGGCGAAAGCGATTCGAGTTCGAAGAATCCTCCCATGGCGGCTTTGTCCGGTTCGGGCGGGCCATCGTTGTAGCTGTTGAACACGTCGCCGCGGTACGGTTCGTCTTGCTCGCCCCACAGGTTGTTGACGTACGAAAACTCGGCGGGAGCGGCGGGCATGGTAAAGTGCACCAGCGTCAGCACGCCGTTTTGCATGTCGATCGCGCCGGCAATCGGCTTTACCCGGGTCTGGGGAATGCCGATTTTCGAACGGAACTTGCCGTCGCCGACGAACCACACGGCCTGCGAGCTGAAGCGCAATCGATCGGCCGGCACGCGGCCAAAGTAGTCGGAATTGACGATCGGACCCAGCTGCCCGGCGTCGCCGTCCTTGTAGGGAATGATGATGTAGGTGCGCGGGCCCGAGGGAAACTGACCCAGGCTCCAAATCGACACCAGCCCCTTGTCGCGGGTCATTGGCGCGCCGTGGTTGGTAATGGTGTTGATGGTTTGAAATCCCACCATCTTCAGCCGCCCACCCGAGAGCGCGGCCTGGGCTTCGGCGCCAAACAGCTTGCCAAAATGATGCAGCTTTTGCAGCCGAATTTCGCGGTTGATTTCCAAATCGAACTGCGTACGGGCTGCATTCTGCAATTTGACTCGCCGGGTCATCTCGTAGTGCGGGTCTTGCTTCTCGGAGACGATTTTGAACGCGCCCTCGTTGAGCGCCGGCGGCGTGAGCCAGTTGGCCAGGGATTGCTGAGCGCCCGGGGCGAACCAGAGGCTGAACGGCCCTCCCTCGGGGCCCAGCCACAGTCGGTCTTCACCGCCGACGTTGTTGAAGTGCTTGTCGGCCTCGCCCTTTTCGATGAAGTCGGTGTTCACCCAGCCATAGCTGCGGCCTTGCAGGTCGCCGGTGGTCGAGGTCATGACCCGGCCCTGGAACTCGGGACAAATGGCCACGCGTTCGCCGTTTTCGCCGGTCAGCTCCACCACGGGGGTGCGGGCAACGAGAAAGTCGCGTACGGCGCCGTAGGTGGCCGGTTCAGCAGCCATGGCGGTCGAGCCCCCCAAGGTGGGCGCTGCGGCCAGAAATCGGAGACCGGTCCGGAAGCCCTTGCCGTGCGATGTCATTAGAACAAACCTCCCGATCGATTGGTGAGCGCACCCGCGGCGCTGGGGGCCGGCAGATTTCGCGGCGGCCGGGGTGGCTAGCAGGGGTGTCAATTCGCCGTAAAG
>CAZPED010000609.1:0-2747 GCA_964585335.1 uncultured Planctomycetaceae bacterium
CTGCGAGTCTATGTCCAAATCGTTCGTCGTCTCGTCGATCAGCAGCAAGTCGGCCGGCTGCAGCATCAGCCGCGCGATCAGCACCCGCGCTTGTTCGCCCCACGACAGCCCGCCCACCGGCCGGCCGAGCTGCTCGGTCGTGAACAGAAATCGCTTGGCCCAGGCCACGACGTGCATCGGCCGCCCCTGGTAGACCACGTTCTCGCCGTTGGGCGACAGCGCGTCGCGCAGCGTTTGCTCGGGGTCAAGCTGCTCGCGGTCCTGGTCGAACAGCACGGTGCGCAGGTCGAAGGCCCGCTCGATCGTGCCGGCGTCGGGCTCGAGCTCGCCGGAGAGCAGCTTGAGCAGCGTCGACTTGCCGCAGCCGTTCTGCCCCAGCAGGCCGATCTTGACGCCGGGGGCCAGCGTGAGGTCGACGCCGCTGAACAGTTGCCGCCCGCCGCGCGACTTGGCCAGCCCCTGGGCCACGAGCAACTGGTTGGCCTTGCGCCCCGTGGCCGAAAAGTCGATGTCGACCGCCCGGTGCTGCGCGTTGCGAAAGCTCACCTCGGCCAGTTGCTGCTGCAAGTCGCCGGCTTTTTGAATCCGCGAGGCCGACTTGGTCGTGCGGGCCTTGGGACCGCGCTTGAGCCATTCAATCTCGCGGCGCACCTTGTTGGCCAGCACGCTCTGCTGCTGCGCCTGGGCGTCGAGCAGCTCTTCGCGCTTGGCCAGAAAGTCGGCATAGCTGCCGTCGACGCTGAAGTAGCCCTTGGGATAGCAGCGGTTGATTTCGACCACGCGCCGCGTCACGTTCTGCAAAAAGTAGCGGTCGTGGCTGACCAGCAGGTAGGCGAAGTTGCCGGCATTCAACAGCCGTTCGAGCCAGACGATCCCCTCCAGGTCCAAGTGGTTCGTCGGCTCGTCGAGCAGCAGGATGTCGGGCTCGACGATCAGCTGCCGGCCAATGGCCAGCCGCTTGCGCCATCCGCCCGAGAGCGTGCCGGCCAGCGCGTCGGGACTGGCAAAGCCCAGCTTGGCCAGCATGGCGCTGGCGCGGGTGTGTTGCTGGCTATCGTCGAGGTGCAGATCGGCCAGCGCCGCCAGCAGAATCTGTTCGACCGACTGCTGGGGATCGAAGCGATCGTCTTGCGGCACGTAGCCCAAGCGGGCGCCCTTGCGCAGCGTGCGGGTGCCGGCGTCGGGCTGTTCGAGCCCGGCCAGGATGCGCAGCAGGGTCGACTTGCCCGACCCGTTGGGGCCGATCAGCCCCAGGCGTTCCCCTTCGACGATGTCGATCGAGATCTCGGTAAACAGGGGCCGCGCGCCAAACGACTTGGTCAGCGATTGGCCACTCAATAGCAGCGTCATGCCAGTCCAGCAGGTTCCTGAAATAAAGGGGGCGTGTGCCGATGCGCGAGGCAGCGGGCGACGTTGTGCCGTGCTCACCGCGCGCCCTGGGCCGGAAGAATACGCTCACCAAGCGCTGGGGAGCAACAGCGCCCGCCCATCGCGCGAGCGACCACCTCCAGGCGAGACCATTGTACGCCTTATTTCTCGCTCGGCAGGTCGAAATAGCGCAATCCGTGCGTTTTCACCTTCCGCTTATAAACGCGGTTGGTGCAGGTGACCACCATCTCGTCGAGATTCGGCCCCGCGAAGACGACGTTTGCCAGCCAGGCATTCTGCGGTTTGGCGATCAGTCCGCTATAGCGTCCCTGGGGATCGAACATTTGCAGCCCCAGGTGCGAGGTGACGAACAGCCGGCCCGCCTCGTCGACCTTCAGACCGTCGGCGCCGCTGTCGATTTTGCCGGTCGGCACCCGCAGCGTGTAGAAGGGCTGCTTGAACTTCAGCCCGCCGTCGGGCTCGATGCGATAGGCCCAGACGTTCATCCCTTTCATGTCGGCCACGACCAGCGTGCCCTGGTCGGGCCACATGCCAATGCCGTTGGCGTAGCCCAGTCCGCGCTCGACCACCCGCTTCTCGCCTTTGGGCGGGACGTACCAGATTTGCTGTCCCTCGGGATCGGTGAAGTAGACGCCGCCGGTGCGGGTGACGACCAGGTCGTTGCTCTTCACGTCTTCGGCGATCACGCTTTCGGCGGCGTTGGCGTCATAAGCCACGATCCGCTTCTTGCCGTTCTGGCAGGCATACAGCCGGCCGTCGGGGCCGAACATCAAGCCGTTGGCGCCAAAGCTCTGCTCGACGAACGGCTCGGCCTTGCCGGCATCGTTGATGCGGTAGATCTTGCCGCGAAACACGTCGGTAAAGTACAGCCGGCCTTTCAGGTCGACGGCCGGCCCCTCGGTGAAGGCGAAGCCCTCGGCCACGAGCTGCCAGTCCTCGCCATCGATCAGCACGTCGGCCAGGCGCATGTCCTGGGCCACGGCCAACGGCGCCAGCCCCACGATCACAAATGCCACGGCCGCCAGCTTACGAAACATGGTTGGGTGCCTTTTGACGAGAGTGTCGGTCGAGAAGTCGAACGAGAGAGGACAGGCTGACGGCGCAGCCGGGAAATTCACGTTGCTACGGCGACGCTTGCGCCGCCACGACGTCTTTCCACAGCCAGCGCAACGACTCGGGCAGGATCGCCCCGCCGTGTTTGCCGTTGTGTCCGCCGTCGCCAAACTCGAAGCGATAGTCGTACCCGGCGAACTTGAGCGCCGCGGCCATTTCCTGGTTCGCCAGCGGCCAGTTGCCGTGCAGATTGTCGAGATCGCCCGAGCCGTCTTGCAAAAAGACGCGAATCGGTTTGCGCTCGG
>CAZPED010000610.1:0-2742 GCA_964585335.1 uncultured Planctomycetaceae bacterium
TCATCCTATCCCGGCCAGCCCCCGCCGGTCCAGTCCTGCGCTGCGAGCTCTAACCCGTCGCAAATCCAATGTTTACAACACGCACCCAGTGTTACGGCGTACGCACGTAGATCGGGTTCGACAGAATCCAGGGGCGATCCTCGCCGGCCAAGGTCTGCCATACCTCGACCCGGTAGTTGCCCGGCTTGTCGAGCGGCACGTCAATCGAGCGTCCGCTCTGTTCCAAAATCACCTCGCCGCTGCGCACCAGCTTGAACTTGCCGGGCAGCGGCGCCTCGGACCGCAAGCGCAGTCCCTCGGCCAGGGGCACCTCGGCGCCCAGCGGCCAGGTCTGCTCGCCGCGATCGGCGCGGACCACGAAACCTGTCGGGTCGGCAATCCAATCGAACGCTACGTAAGCCCGGCCCTCGTCGAGCGCTTTGCGCACTTCGGCCTCGGTGACTTCCTTGAGCAGCAAATGCGTGCTCACGTGGTGAAAGCTGCGGGCATAGGGATCCAAATCCAGCTCGAAGATCACGTCACCCGGCTTCTTGCCGTTGACGAGCAGCTTGAGGGGCAGCACTTTTTCGGCGTCGAGCGTGGCCAGCTTCTTGCCCAGTGCGTCTTCCAGCTCGACTTTGCCCCCCTCGACCAACTTGGCCCGATACGCCTGGTTATGGTGCGAGTCGTTGCCCGACACGCCGGTCAGCCGTCCTTCGAGGCAAAGCTGATCGTAGCGCTTCAGGTAATCGGCCGGGTAATCCATCAGCGCGCCGAACATCTCTTGGGGATACTGCTTGACCGCGGGGGCCAGGCCCAGCAGCGTCAGCGGCGACCGCAACGCCGCCAGAAACTTGGTCTCGTCCTTGAAGTCGGCGTGGGTGTTATAGATCTCGGTGCCGGTCAGCCCCTTGATGTTCCAGTCCATGCGTTCTTCGAGGTGACACAAGAAGATGTGCCCGTCGGTGGAGCGCACCAGGTCGCAAAATCCTTGCGGCCCTTCCGACTTTTCGTCTTGAATGCTCCGCTTCGGATAGGCGTGGTAGCCTTGCGTCTCGGCGCCTGGAATCAGCAGCACGCCGTCCTTCATTCCGCGGTGGCCGTCCTTGATGTAGTCGTAGTGGCTGGCCGGGTGCTCGGTGAACATGATCACGCGGACGCCCACCTCGCGCGCCGCGGCCACGATCTCGTCGATCGTGCCCCGGCTGTCGTGCGAGAATGCCGAGTGCACGTGCAGCAGCGAGCGGACGTCGTCGTAGCCGCTGGGCAGCGAAACCTTTTGCCAGTCTTTCTTGAGCGACTGGATCTTCTCGTGAGTGGCGCGCAGTTTTTCCAGCTGCATGCGCTCGATCGAATCGGCCAGCGCGAGCGAACTTGCGCTCAGCAGCAACAGCCAGGCCAGGGCAAGGCGCGAAAGAGACATCGCAAGCAACTCCGGAGCATGGGGGGGAATGGTCGGGGGCAGTCAAACGGCGGAGCAAGCCCGTCGGCAAGTCGGTCGGCTCGGACGGCCGCTGGGGACGCCCGTCCGTCGTCTGCCACCATCCTAACATGGCCAACGGCCGGCTAAAACCAAGCGCGACGGGCCGCGGCGGCGCGCGTTGAGCCCCCGGAGGCACGTGTTATACTGCCCCGTCGCCCACTTTGTTTCCGCACCACCTCGCAGCGGCGCCTGCGTCATGCCCTTTCTTATCGGAACCGACGAAGCGGGTTACGCGCCGAACCTGGGGCCGCTCGTCGTTTCGGCCTCGCTCTGGTGGGTCGATCCGCCCAGCGACGGCCGCGATCTCTACGGCCGGCTCAAGTCGGTGGTCTGCAAGTCGGCCGCCGCGCGCAGCGCCAAATCGCGTCTGGCCATCGCCGATTCCAAGCTGCTGTATACCTCGGGCCAGGGTCTGGCCGCGCTCGAACGCGGCGTGCTGACAACACTGGCGCTCGTCGCCGATTTGCCCCCAACCTGGAATGCGCTCTGGCGACAGCTCGACGGCATGGCACACCAGCGGTTCGACCAACTTCCCTGGCACGCCAATTACGACCGCGCGCTGCCGCTCGCCGCCGACCTCGAGGAACTAGGTGTCTTTTTACCCAAGCTGGCGCGCGGCTTCGAGCGCGCCGGCGTGCGGCTCGTGGCGCTACGCAGCCGGGCAGTCTTTCCCGAAGAGTTCAACCGCTCCAACGACGCGCTGGGCAACAAGGCCGAAACCCTCTCCAGCGTCACCCTCGGGCTCGTGGCCGAACTGCTCGAGCGTTGCGAGGGGCAGCCCGTGCTGGTCGTCTGCGACAAGCACGGCGGCCGCAACTTTTATGGCCGCTTGTTGCAGCAGCAGTTTCCCGATCCGCTCGTGGAAGTTCACGGCGAAAGCAATCGGCTGAGCGTCTATCGCTGGGGGCCGCCCGAAGCGCGGATCGAAGTTCAGTTTCGTTCCGGCGGCGAGGCCTTTCTGCCGGCGGCGCTGGCGTCAATGACCTCGAAGTACCTCCGCGAGCTGGCCATGGAGGCCTTTAACGACTTTTGGTGCCAGCGCCTGCCGGGCCTGGCGCGCACGGCCGGCTATCCCCGCGATGCGCGGCGGTTCAAGTCGGCCATCGAACCGCTGCAGGCAGCCCTGGGCATCGACGATCAGCTCGTGTGGCGCAACTGCTAGCGCCGCGGACAGCGTTGGGCGGGCAAACTTCTGCGAACCGGAGGTAGTGAGACATGCTGCTCTACATCGTGCGTCACGGCCTGGCCGGACAACACGGCGACCCTCGCTATCCGGACGA
>CAZPED010000611.1:0-2742 GCA_964585335.1 uncultured Planctomycetaceae bacterium
GTTCGACCGTGGTGAAGGCCGCCGGACAGTCGCTAGCCGACTATGCCTTGCAGGGTCAAACCATCGTCAATCAGGAAATGAACGGCACCAAGGGTTCGATCATGTCTGGCATGGCCAGCAAAGACATTCGCTCGAGCATTCACGTGCCGGTCGAGAGTAACGGCGTTCGCTCGACGATCAACTTCTGGAGTGCCGAAGCCGGCGCCTTCCCGCCCGAAGCGGTGAAGCTGCTCGAGCAAGTTGCTCGGCTGATGGCCTCTGGTGGGCAGGTCGCCCAGCGATAACGAAGCCAAGTGCGTACCCACCTGGGGGGTGGGGGCAAGTGGAGTGCCCCGCGTGTCGCAAGACCCGCGGGGCACTCGCGTTTTACGCACGACTCTTTTATACCCTCAGCGTTCGGCGGCAAGCAATCTCGATCCTGTCGGTGCGTACGGCCTCCAGCGGAGTGCGCTCAACGCGGCGCCCCCTGATCAGGATTGCTTGGCAGGCCGCATTCCCTACTGCCGCAGGTAAGTTTGACGCCACAAAAGCGCGCGCTCACGGCTTTTCGCCAACTACGAAGCCGCCCTGACGAGCTGACCGGCTGCGATGAAAATGGCGACCGAGCGCCAAAGTCTCGGGTCAGGCGACCGTCGATCGGCCGGCGCTCTGCGAGCGACGAATGACGGTCAAGGTCCGGGGCCGCGGCAAGCCGCCGCTGAATTGCTGCTTTTGAAGGCCCCAACTATTTCTGGCTGCATTTGCCCAGCCAGTGCGCATTGTCGAGGCTCGCGGACCAGCGGGGACGCTTGCAAAAGCGACTCGCGACGAGGGCCGATGTCGCCGAGACGAAAGAATGCCTTAGCCAGAGTGGCCCAGACGCCGCGTTCGGGCGGCCCGAGTTATTCCCCGGGCCGCCCGTGGGCAAAGGTCATTGCACGCTTGAAAGCGGCTTACTTCTTTTCTTCTTCGGCCGGCTTGTCGGGGCTCTTGCCCTGCCGCATGCTGCTCTTCTCCTTGATCTGCTGGGTCACTTCCTGCGGACCGGTCAGCTCCATGGCGGCCACTTGCGTGCCCGACGACTTGACGAGCACGCCGGCCTCGGCGTCGAAGTAGAACGTGCTGGTGGCTTCCTGCTCGGTGATTTCCAGCTCGGCCCGGGGATTCTCGGCCGGCTCGAAGGTCAGCTCGGTGACGCCCGCGATCTTGACCAGCTTTTTGCCGTCGACCACCTCATCGCCGCTTACGGTGAACTTGGTCTCGGCGGTCTGGGTGCCGATGCCTGGAATCGGGTTCTCGAAAGCCTGCGCCCAACTGACGTCTTTGCCGGGGACTTCGGGCAGCGGCAACACGCTCTTGCTGATCAGTTCCTTGACGCCCCGCTCCGAGAAAGCGTTGCCGCCAATGCCCATGCCAGCTTGGCGATTCTGGCCGACTTGTTGCTTCTTGAAGGCTTCGACCATCTTCTCGGGAAACTCGATATCGGTGACCTTGCCTTGCGGCGAGATCTTGGTCTTGATGTTCTGGCCCAACAGTCCCTCGACCATCGGTTGCAGCATGGCCCAAACCGGACCGGCTTCGGGCTTCTCGCCGCTCTTCGAGTCGTACTTCATTGAGCCGGCCAGGGGCGAGCTCATGTTGATCTGCACGCGGTCGACCGTCTGTTCGACGCTGCCGGTGCCGTCGGCGGCTACCGACTTGACGTTCCAAGTGGTATCGAACGTCATGTCCATCTGGAATTCGAATTCGGCCCCCGAGAGCGATACCTTGCCCTCGACGCCGCGCTCGATGACGTAGTTGAGCGTCTGGCCGGGCTTGAACTTCCATTTCAGGCTCGACTCGGCAGCGACCGAGACCGAGCACGCCGCCACGGCGGCGACGACGACGAGACAGCGGAGCAATTTCTGGGTGGTTTGCATCGAACGGTCCTTTTGATTCAAAATGGCGAACTGCCTGGGGGGCCAACAGAGGGCATGTGCCACTGCCCGGGATTTTAGCCCTGCGGTCGAAAAACCACAAAGCAAAATCGCCTGGATCTCTGAACTATAGGTCATGCCATGCCTACGTTTTTGCCGCGGCCCCGTGCCGCCTGGTCCATCGTTCTGGCGTGCTATTTGGCCTGCGGGCTCACGGTGCTGAGCCCCGTCGCACACGCCGCCGATCCCAATTCGGCCTCGAGGGCCTCCGGCGGGCAAAACGTGCGGGTGGCCGGCGTGGTGCTCAAATGGATTCGCGGCGACAAGGCCGGCAACCTGCGCCGCGCCGAACCCCTGATTCGCGCTGCCGCCGTGGGCGGTGCCCGCATTGTCTGCACCACCGAGTGCTTTCTCGACGGCTATGCGATCGCCGACAAGTCAATTCCACTCGACACCTACCGCGCCCTGGGCGAGCCGATTCCCGACGGCCCCTACTTTCGCCGGCTGGCCCAACTGGCCAACGAGCTCGACATTCATCTCGTGGCTGGCATGCTCGAAGCCGATGGCCCGTTGCGCTACAACACGGCCGTGCTGCTGGGGCCCGACGGGCAACTCGTCGGCAAATATCGCAAGCAGAAATTGCAGCACGAGCTGGAGCGCAACACGCCTGGCAGGCAATCGAGCGTGTTCGAGACACCCTACGGCAAGCTAGGAGTCATGATCTGCGCCGACCGGACCGAGAAAGACATCGTGCGCGGGTTCTGTGCCCGCGGCGCCGATTTCCTGATTTGCCCTTCTGGCGGCATGTTCGGGCCGGTCAAGAACGACCCGATTCTGCAAGCCCGCT
>CAZPED010000612.1:0-2738 GCA_964585335.1 uncultured Planctomycetaceae bacterium
GATGCGGGTTCGCGCCGAAGCCAAGGGTATTCAGCTCGCTGTCGACTACCAAGGCACGATTCCGGTCACGATCCGTACCGACTCGATGCGGCTGCGGCAGATCTTGTTGAGCCTGGTCGGTAATGCCATCAAGTTCAGCGATCGCGGCGAGGTGTGCGTCGTGGTCGAGCTCGAAGCGGCCGACGGTCCCGAACCGCAGCTGCGCTTTTCCGTGACCGATCAAGGCGTGGGGCTCACCCAGGCCCAGCTCGCCCAGCTGTTCCAGCCGTTCGTGCAAGGCGATGTCTCGACGGCCCGCCGCTTCGGCGGCTCGGGGTTGGGACTGTCGATCAGCAAGCGCCTGGCCGAAATTCTCGGCGGCGGGCTCACCTGCACTCAGTCGGCAATCGGCCGGGGCACGACGTTCAGCGTCACCGTGGCCACCGGCCCGCTCGACGGCGCGTGCCTGTTGCGCCAAGGCGAGGCGCCACCGCTGCTCCCCAGCGACGAGCAGCCCCAGCCGCTGTGGGGCACCGCCACGCTCGACTGCAGCGTGCTACTGGCCGACGACAGCCCCGACAATCAGGACCTGGTTTCGTTCGTGTTGCGCAAGGCGGGCGCACGCGTGGCCGTGGCCAACCACGGCCAACAGGCCCTCGACATGGCCCTGCGCGCCGTGGCGGCCGGCAAACCCTATGACGTCATCCTGATGGACATGGAAATGCCGGTGCTCGACGGCTACGCCGCCACGCGATGCTTGCGCGCCAGGGACTATCGCGGTCCGATCATTGCCCTGACGGCACATGCCATGCCCGAGGAGTTGCAGCACTGTATCAGCGCAGGCTGCGACGCTTGTGTGACCAAGCCGATCGACCACACGCTGGTGCCGCTGATTGCCCAACACACGGCGCGGGCCGGCCAGCAGCCGACCGCCGGTGCCTCGTCATAGCGTCCTGCCCCCCGGGGCCCGCCATCAGCAAATGCTGTCAGGGGAATTGCACTGCCCCCCCCCAGAGGTCTATCATGCACGCGAGTTAACGCGACCAAACTCCCTTTTGGGGCAGCGCGTCATGCAGTCCACGACGGACCCGACTGCCGAACTGATTGCCTTGCGCCGGCGCGTGGCCGAGCTCGAATCGCGTCAAGCAGCCGACCACGCGTATCTTGGACCGCTGAACACCGCGGCCCAGTTCATACGGCAGCACCTCCGCTCGCTGGGTATCGGCATGGCCGTGTTCTCGGCCGACTTGCGGCGCCCGCTGTTCGCTAGCGCCACGGCCCAGCAAATACTGGGCATGGCCGCTGAGAAAATCCAGAATTCCGCGGAAGGCTGGTTGCCGGCGGTCGACCCTCTGGATCTGCCCCTGCTGCTGGCCGCGTGCGAGCGGCGGCAGGGAGAACCCAGCGAGGTCGAGTTTCGCCTGCGGCGGGACGGCCAGCGACGCTGGATTCGTTCGCAGGTTTCGGGCCAGTGCGGCCAAAACGAGCAAACCTACGTCGTGCTGTCGTTCGAGGATATTACTGAACGCAAACAGACCGACGAGGCGCTGCGAGTCAGCGAAGGCCGCTATCGGCGGATCGTCGAAACGGCCTGCGAAGGCATCGTTCAGGTCGACAAGGATTGGCGCATTTGCTTCGTCAACCGCCGCATGGCCGAAATCATGCAAATGCGGCCCTCCGAAATGCTCGGCCGGCACGTATTTCAATTCGCCACGCTCGAACAAAGAGCACAAGTCGACCAGATCGTAGCCCGCCGGGAGAGCGGCGTTGAGGAAACGTACCGGCTATGGATCCAGACGCGCGGCGGCTCACGGCTGCTCGAGATCACCACGGCCCCGCAGTTCGACGAACAGGGACAGTTCGCCGGCTCACTGGGCCTGGTTTCCGATATCACCAACCAGCAGCGTGCCGAAGAGGCAGCCCGCGCGGTGCAGCAGCGCTTTGGCGCCGTGGCCGTACACTCTCCCACCGGCATCTTTCAGTGCGACGCCGAGGCGAGGTGTCTGTTTATCAACCAGCGGTTCGCCACGATTGCCGGCATCGCGGCCGACGAGGGGGGCAATCATTCGTGGCTCAAGACGCTGCATCCCGAAGATCGTGAGATGGTCTGCTCGGCGTGGCGCATGGCTACCGCGGCGGAAACCGAATTTACCCAGGAGTTCCGCTTCCTGCACGACGACGGCACCGCGCGCTGGGTTTGGGGCAGCGCCGTGCCGCTGCGCGATCCGACCGGCGCACTGATCAGCTATCTGGGAAACATTCTGGACATCACCGAACGCAAGCAGGCCGAAGAATCGCTCCGCGCCAGCGAACAGCGTTTTCGCTTGCTGAGCAACTGTTCGCCGGTGGGCATCTTCCTTACGGACCAGAAGGGCAACCTGGTCTACGCCAACCCGATTTATCAGTCGATCGCCGGCCGGCCGGCCCACGAGCTGGCCGGGCGCGGCTTCCTCCGCGCGGTGCACCCCGACGAGCGCGACACAGTGATTGCCAGCTGGGGGCGGGTCGCCACGACCACCGAGTCGCACGACGTCGTCCGTCGTTACGTGCATCCCAATGGTGACTGCCGCTGGGTGCAGGTCCGCTCGGCCCCGCTCGTTTCGCAACAAGGCGCGGTGGTGGGGCGCGTGGGAACGGTCGAGGACATCACCGAACGCCGCCACGTCGAAGATCAGCTGCGCGAAAGCGAGGAACGCTATCGACTCCTGGCGGAACACTCGACCGACATGATCTCGAAGCACTCGCCCGAGGGCATTTAC
>CAZPED010000613.1:0-2728 GCA_964585335.1 uncultured Planctomycetaceae bacterium
CGCGGAGCTTGCTCTCTTCCTCCGAGGCCACGATGAGCATGGCCAGCGCGGAGCTGTGGCTGCTGAAGGCCTTTTCCATTTCCGCGATCGAGCCGGCGTTGCTCTTAACCAGCTCTTGCTGCCGTCTGTACTCCGATTCCCAGAACTCGACCTGGCTCTTCCACATCGAGACCATCTTCTCAGCCTTGTTGATCTCCTCCTCGCGCGGGCCCGTTTTCGCGATCTTCAGGTTCGCCTCGGCGTACTCGACGTCGGCCTTGGCCTCGTCGAGCTGGGCGTGTTCTTCGCGGCCCGAAAGTCGGGCGATCACCTGACCGGGCTTGACGAGGTCGCCGTCGGCGACGAGCACCTCGGCCACTTCATCCTGAAGTTGTGAGCGCAGCGCCACTTCGCGCAGGGCAACAACGCGGCACTTGCCCCCCACTTCGTACTTGTAGGGCAGGAAACCGGCGGCGACCACGCCCACGAGCAAGGCGATGCGCAGTGGCCAGCGCACCAGAGCGCTGCCGCCATAGCGAATGGCCGACGCCAGGCGCTGGCCAAAGCCACGCTCGGGAGGCGGGCTTGCCGGGTGACCGTTCTGGCCAATGCGCGATCGTGCCGTTTCGATTGTTGCCATTTCCAGTTTCCTCGCGGTGTGTTTTCCACCCGCCGGCTGCGTCGCTCTAGTGCGCGCGCGGGCTTGTGACCAGTCCCCAAAGCTCTTGTGCCGACATTCCTGTAAACGCCCAGATGGGCTGCAAATACGCGCGGTTCCACCAGGCGACCAGCACCACCAGAACAAAAGCGCCCGGCGCGCCAAACAGTTGCATGATCAAGTACAGCGAGCCGCCCAGCAGCGCCACGTCGGCCGCGAAACGCAGCAGGTAGTGCATCACGCCGTAGGCACGCAGCCAGAACCGTTCGCGGCTGGTCAGCGGCTCGGGCGACAGCCGGCCCCAGAACCAGGCCTTGGTTTCGTCGAGCGCACGGCTGTGCAACCGCCACTCGTCGTAGGCCGAAGCCAGGGCCCAATGGGCGCTGCTGTAGATCGAAAACGGGTTGCACTGGTACAGCGCCACGATGGCACAGGGCACCATCATCAGCGACCAGAATTTGTGTGCGTCGTGTGCGCGGCTGCTGGCGGCCCAGAGCACGGCATACATTCCGCCAAGCGTCAGCGGCACCAGAATGCCCAGGGCAATCTGCAGGCGGCGGCCGCGCGTGGGCATGCCGACGATCGAATCGCCGATGTCGGTAAAGAACGACACGGTCGGCAGTACCCAGTTGCCCCAGGTGACACCAAAGCTGCGCACCCGGCCGCGATACGCGCGGCAGCAGGTGCCCATGGCCAGTGCCAGCGGCAGATTCAACAAGAAGATCGTTTGCGCATAACTGAGCAAGAACAGCGGCACAAGCGACATGTCGTACCGCATTTGGTTAAGCTCTTCCAACACGCGGTCCCAGCCGCCAATGATCACGGCGATCTGCAACAGCCCGAGCGGCACGGCCACTAATAGCCAGGCCGGATGGAAAACCCACCCGAATAGCAGCGCAAGAACGTCGAAGAAGACGTTGGCGACTTCGCCGCGCAGCCGGAAGAATAACGCCGAGCGGTGCGGAATTTCGTCGATTTTCGGCAGCTCGTGATGCTGGCCGCCGATCAGCAAGCCCTGCCGCCGCAACTGTCCGAGAAACTCGCGGCACTGCCGCTCGGGCAGCGCTTGGCCGAACTTGTCGGCGTACGCCGCGCACAGCTCGGGCACGGTGTCGCACGTTTCCAGCACGCCCAGCAGATAGCGCTCTTCGGCGCCCAACTCGAAGTGTGCGCCGGAAACGGGATCGAGCAAGCGAAACGCGCGGGGGCCCGTGCGCAACACCTGCACGTCGGGGCGGAGCTGTTCGAGTTCTCGGCGCGCGTTCATCGTCGGGGCCGGCTAGTGGATCGTTGTCTTGGTAACGGCAGCCGTGCCGGACGTGGGTTCCTGGGTACTGGCGTGGGCGGACAGCCGCTGGGCAGCCGCTTCATACTGCCTTGCCTCCTCCTGCCGGCCGTGCTGGGCCATTACCCGGGCCATCAACTGCTGGCAGGCGACGTTTTGCGGGTCGAGCGCCATGGCCACGCGCAGCGCAATCATGGCGTCGAAGAACATGCCTGCGTCGAACGAGCACTCGGCCAGCGCCAAGTACAGCTCTCCGCTGGGCTTGAGGTAGGGCATTGCCCGGCGACAGAGCTCCGCGGCTTGCCGCGATTGGCCCAGCTGGCGCAGCGCTTTGAGCAGGGGGATGACCGCCCTGACTTCGGTCGGCATCAGGTCTACGGCCGTTTGCAGCTCGCTGGCGGCCTCGGCCGTCTGGCCTGTTGCGGCCAGCAGCTCGCCCAATCGCAGGCGCACCGTCGGCGAGGCAGGATCCAACTGCGCGGCGGCGCGGAAGCTAGCGATCGCCGGATCGAGTCGTTCGAGCTGGCTCAAGGCTTCGCCGCGTAGGGCATGGGCGTGGGCATCGGCCGCGTCGCCGGCAATCAGGCCGTCGGCCAATGCCAGCGCAAGCTCGAAGCTCTCCAGCTTCAGATAAACGGCCGCCAAGGCAAACGACGCCAACCGCGGCTGTTGGCCAAACTCGATGGCTCGGCGAAACGGACCAATCCCCGCCTGAGGCCGGCCCTTGCGCGTGAGCGTCAACCCGTGTACCAGGTGAGCTTCGGCCAGCTCGGGATTATCGTCGAGCGCGATCCGCAGTTCCGTCA
>CAZPED010000614.1:0-2713 GCA_964585335.1 uncultured Planctomycetaceae bacterium
CTACGCCAAGATGGGCCAGCGCCACCACGACGCCGCCACGCGCGACAAGGCGTTTGAGAAGATCCTGACCGCCGGACAGCGGGCTGCCCGAATCACCAACGGCATTCTTGGCTTTGCTCGCAATCGCTCGGCCGGCTTCGAGCCGACTGACATGGTCAAACTGGTCGATGACTCGCTGCTGTTGCTCGAGCGCGAAATGTCCAAGTATCGCATCGCCGTCGAACGCCAGTTTCAGCCGACGCCTCTGGCGATGGTCAACTCGAACCAGATCCAGCAGGTGCTCGTCAACTTGCTGGTCAATGCGCGGCAAGCCATGCCAAGCGGCGGCCAGATCGTACTGCGGCTGGGCTACGATGCCACGAGCGACACGGTTGACCTGACCGTGCGCGACACTGGCACCGGCATACCGGCCGACAAGTTGCCGCGTATTTTTGACCGGTTTTTCACGACCAAGTCGGGCCCCGATGCCAGCGGCAAGGGGGGCACCGGCCTGGGATTGGCGTTCTGCCGCGACGTGATCGAAGCCCATCACGGGCGGATTCGCGTCGAGAGCACCGTGGGCAAGGGCACGGCCTTCACGCTCAAGCTGCCAGCCGCGCGGCAGACCGAGCCCATCACGCTGCCGATTGCCACGGCGACACCCACGGCCGGCTCGCAGGCTTCGACGAGCGGTCACTAGGGAGCGGCCGCTCGCAGGCGGAGGGCTTTGGCCAGGGGGGCGCTGCTCCGGCGGGCCGCGCTTGGCCGCTCAGAACTGACGCACCAGCCCGGGTCCGCCCAGGCGGGCTTGAATCTCGGACAAGATGACTTGCTCGAGCGCCGTGTCGCGCCCCTGCTTGATCCAACCCAACGTAGGCTGCTGGCCGCCGGTGGGATTGGTAACCCGCTGCAGCGCGTCGTCGTTGCGCAGCGCCTGCGAATTGAAGATGCTGATCGCGCCAGCCTCGGGCCGGGGCACGTCTTCCAGCTCCTTTTCGACTTGGACGTCGACCAAAAAGCCGCCCTCGGCCGGAATGACCCGCACGATGGCCGTGCGGCGCAGTGATTGGAGGGTCGCTTCCCAGCGGTCGTAGGGTGTCACCGAGTCGTGGTTCCAGGGTTCGAAAATCGTGGACGCGCCGCGCGGATAGGTCGTCAGTTGCCCCTCGGTAAGCATGTCGCCTACGAGCTTGACGCGTTCTTCGTGCTGGATGCGGAAGTAATCGTCGACGACGTCGACCACCTGGTCCCAAACGTAGTCGCGGTCCATCGAGGTGACCAGCGCCTGTCCGCCGGGGGGGGGCGGAGGCGGCAGCGGCACCAGGCCGAACTTGGGGGGCGTGTAGATGGCCGGCTGCCAGGCATGACATCCCGCCAGCGCGCAGGCGCACACGAGCAGCGCCCAGCGTGGCGCGGCGCGAAGGGCCCGGCCCAGTACGGCACGTTCGCAGCGCATTGGAATCATGCGAGGTGACAGCTTGCAAGAAATGGGGCGGTAGTGTGACCGAAAGCGGTTGAGCCAGCAAGGTCAGGTCGACGGGTGAACCCTGACCGACTACCGGCGATGCTAGCGTCGGTTGCCAGCCGTTCCGCGCGGCCTCCTAGCTACTATCGGCCAAGGCGGCGGGCCGAAGCCGGGCGGGCGGGCGAAAAACAACGAAAAAGGCCGCGTCCTCGGCAGAGAGGACGCGGCCAGGTGATTTGCTAGCAGGCTGGCGGCGCCTGCCGCCCTCGGGCGTTTAGTTGTACGTCGAGTCGATGCCGAGCCGAATCTTCAGCTCTTCGAACTGCTCGCGGTAATAGTCGCTCGATGAATGGACGTGTTCGGCCTCGGTGATGAACTTCATCTGGTCGTTGCAGAACACCCGGCGGTCCGAGAAGATCTCCTCGTACTGCCGCAGCTCGCTGCCGTAGACGATCAGCAGCTTGTGTTCGTCGAACTGCACTTCTTGCGGAATGCCGGGGTTCAGCACCGCAATGCCCGTGCAGCCGTCGTTGACCAGCAGGTCTTCGAAGTCCCAGAGAATGCTCTTCAACACCGGCAGGTCGATGTGTTCGCGGTACAGGTCGAGGTGGCCGCGGGCCTGGCGGTCGTGGCTCGTTTCGAGCACGACGTCGACTTCGAAGCCCAGCGGGTCGAGCATGTCCATGAACACGTCGAACAGCTGCTCTTTCGAGGCGGCGCCCATCAGCACTGGCACCGTGGTTCGCTGTTCCTCGTCGCGATACACGTCGTGGCGAAAGCCCTGGCTGGGCACGACCTGCAAGTCGTACGACGGACGAACCGCCCCGGTGAGCGTGAAATCGCCGTAGCGCACGACTCCCAAGTGCGCTTCCAGCTCCTCGTCGCTCAGGCGCTCGAAGCTGCTGGACGTGTGCGTCGTGACCGCGTCGCGGAACACGTTTGGAAAGAACTTCTTCAGGAAACCCATGGCCGCCTCAAAAGGATGTCGAACTCTCTGAATCCAATGAACTTAAGGGCAGGAGTCATTCCGCTACGCAAACTTAGGTCACGCTTGAGCGCGCTGTGTGCTTTCACGCACCCAAACTCTCAACTTTTCGCGGCCGTCCTCTGGCCCGCACAGCCGGCATAACCGGGCTGTTTTGCCGGCGGGCGGCGCGGCCCCAAAACGGTCGATTTCTAGCGGTTTTTGGTCAGCCCACACACGGCACGCAGAGGGCATAAAAATCCTCTCGCACTGCGCAGACTCGCGGCGACTGTACAGTGGGCGCC
>CAZPED010000615.1:0-2708 GCA_964585335.1 uncultured Planctomycetaceae bacterium
CACGCACGCCGACGGCTGGCTGCTGAAAGTGCCCAACCTGGTTTGCAAAACCAGCCAGGGCATCACCACCGAGGTGCTGATGAGCGACGGCATCGCGTACGCGCCGCTTACCAGCGAAACCTACCGCGATTGGTTCTGTTACCAGCGCGCGCTCAACGCCTTGCAGCTGTCCGACTACCAGGGGTGGAGGACGATTGCCGATTACCTGGCCCTGCTCGATGGGCGAACTGCGCAAAACGTCGTGGCCCAAATTCCCTACGCCAATGTGCGCGTGCTGGCGGCAGGCTGGGGTCGCGGTCCGCTCGACGACACGCAAATCGGCATCATGCGACACGAAATCGAACGGGCCATGGACGCCGGCGCCGTCGGCGTTTCCACCGGCCTCGACTATATCGCCGAGTGTTTCGCCACGACCGACGAGCTCGTCGAAGTTTGTTCGGCCCTGCGCCCCTGGCGCGGGCTGTACGTCACTCACGTGCGCTATAAGAAAGGCACGCTGGCCGGCGTGCAGGAAGCGGTCGAGATCGGCCGTCGCGCGGGCATTCCGGTCCATATCTCGCATCTGAAGGCCGGCTCGCCCCAAGAGGCCAACGAGATTCTCGAGTACGTCGATCGCGTGGCGGTTCACGAGGTCGACTTTTCGTTCGACATCTACCCCTACCTGCCCGGGTCGACGATGTTCAACTACCTGCTCCCCTACGAGGTTTGGGAGCAAGGTCCGCTGGCCGCGCTAGCGCACCTGCGCGATCCGGCCGTGCGCGAGCGTTTTGCCGCGCTGCTGGCGATTTTTCCCGTGCCGCTCGATCGCATTACGCTGGCCTGGTGCGCCACGCAAGACAACGCCCGCTTTCGCGGTCAAACGGCCGCCGCGTACGTGGCCCAGTCGAACCTGCCGCCGGCCGAGGCGCTGGTGAATCTGCTCATCGAGGAGAACCTGGCCGCCCTCTCGGTGCTGCACACCGGCAACGATGCCTGGATCGAGCCGTTCCTCGCCCATCCCAAATTCATGCTGGGCACCGACGGCATCTGGTTTCCCGACGGACAAGTGCATCCCCGCGTATACGGATCGGCACCGCGCATCCTGGGGCCCATGGTCCGCGACCGCAAGGTGTTCTCGCTGGAAGCCGCCGTGCAAAAGATGACCAGCGTGCCCGCCCAGCGTTTTGGACTGGTCGATCGAGGCGAACTGCGCGCAGGGGCGTTTGCCGACCTGGTGATTTTCGATCCGCATACCGTTGCGGACCGCGCGACTTTCGAGAACCCGCACCAGCTTGCCACGGGCATCGACCGCGTGCTGGTCGGCGGCGTCGAAGTGTTCGCCGGGGGCCAGGCCGTCGTGCCAGCCAGTGGCCAGTGGCCGGGCCGGGCACTCAAGTTCGGGGTTTAACGGGCGACAATTCCCTGCCCACTAGCTGCTGGCGCCCCTAACTGCCGGCACTCTGCCGGTAGGCGATCACCTGCACTTTTTCCAAGGTGACCAGCCCCTCGCTGATCATGCCGTCGATCTCGGGTAAGAGCTCCGCGATTCGCTCGGGCGAGTCGACTATCTCAACGATCATCGGCAGCGCCTCGGAAATGCGCAGCACCTTGGCCGTGTGCAATGTGCTATGCGCACCAAAGCCCAGCGTGCCGCGCAGAACCGTGGCGCCGGCCAGGCCATGCCGGCGGGCCAGCTCGACCAACGCCTCGTACAATGGCCGGCCTTGGTACTTGTCGTTCTCGCCAATGAAAATTCGCAGCAGTTGAGCTTCGCTGGGGAGCTTCATGCGTCGGTCTCGCGCTCGAGGGCTAAACGAGTCGTCCCAAAGCCAATCCTACCAGTACCAGCACAATGCCAGTCGCGTTTTGCAGCGCCAAGTTGCCCGCTGCCAACAGAAACTCCCCATCGTCGAGCAACTGGGCCGATTCGAAGGCATAGGGCGAGAACGTGGTAAAGGCGCCCATGAATCCGACCAGGACAATCAGCCGAGTTTCGCCGCTGATGACCAGCCGCTCTTCGGCCAGCGACCAGACAAAGCCAAAGGCCAGGCACCCCAGCGCGTTGACCACGAAGGTGCCCCAGGGAAAGGCCGTGGCATGCAGACGCTGGACCAGGCCCCCCATGCCGTAACGCGCCAGCGTGCCCGTGGCGCCGGCAAGCGCCAACAGTGCCAGACGTTGCCAGAGCTGGAAATCGGCCGGAGGCATGGCCGCATTGTCCAGCAAAACGGGAATTTTGGCAATTACGATCTACCAGCGGGCACGCTCGGGCCGCGCATCACTTGCGCGAGACCAGCGACTCGATGCGATCCTGTAGTGCTTGGACCGTGATCTCCTCGTCGCGCAGCGCCTCCATGGCCCGCACGGCGGCGTCGGCCGCCTGGATCGTGGTGATGCAGGGCACGCCGCGGGCCACGGCCGCCGAACGAATGCGTCCTTCGTCGGTTCGCGCCCCTTTGCCGCTGGGGGTGTTCATGATCAGTTGAATCGCCCCGTCGAGCAGGTAGTCGAGCAGGTTCGGCTGTCCTTCTTGCAGCTTGTTGATGTGCTGCACCTGAATGCCGGACGCTTCGAGCCGCCGGGACGTGCCCTCGGTGGCCATCAGCTTGTAGACCATGGCGGCCAGCCGCCGGGCCAGCCCCACCATGTGTTCCTTGGCCGGCGAAGACACGCTGATGAAGATCGTGCCTTCCTTGGGCAGCACCGTGCCGGCGGCCAACTGGCTTTTG
>CAZPED010000616.1:0-2704 GCA_964585335.1 uncultured Planctomycetaceae bacterium
ATTCGCACGTCAAACAGCAGGTCGGCCGCGGCGCGGGCATAGTCACGGGCCAGGCCGACGGCCCCAACCGCAAGGGGCGCGTGCAAGAGGAGATTCAAGGCGCCTTCTCGACGGCCGATCAGCAGGCCACGGAAGCTCTCAGCAGCCAGCGCCTGCCCCACGACTATCGCGACCATGCCGAGAAGTATTTCGACTCGCTGCGCGAAGGTCGTAAGTAGACGCCGCGCGGACACGCCGGCGGGGGGCCGCGTGCCAAACGCTGGCCGCGGGCCAAAAGCGCCGCCGTTTTTGCGGCCAGTGCCGATGAGCGCGGTCGTAGCGACAAACGCTCGCTTAATTGCCTCGGCGATGTACACTGGGGAATAGGTACTCGAAGGATCTGGTTGGGGCGCTGTTCGATCATGGCGTGGCACTCGCTGGCTTGTCTGGTCCTGGTGGCGCTGGCCGCCGACGACCCGAAAGTCGTGGAAAAAAAGTATCCCAGCGGGCAAGTGCGCTCGCGAACGGAAGTGCGCGTGACGCCGCAGGGCGACAACATTCCCCACGGCAAGGACGTGCACTTCAGCACCGGTGGCCAGATCACCCGCGAGGCGCACTACACCGACGGCCAGCTTGACGGTCCCTGGGTCGAGTACTTCACCAACGGCAACAAGAGCGCCGAGGGTGCCTATCGCAAAGGGGCCAAGCACGGCACCGAGTCGCGCTATCTGTCAGACGGCACGAAAGTCAGCGAGACCAATTACCTGGTTGGCCAGCGCCACGGCAAACACACCGAATGGCTCGGCGCCGACCGCAAAACCCGCGAGCTGAACTACGAGCGGGGCCGGCTGCACGGCGATGCCTTCGAGTGGTACGCCGACGGGCAGCAAATGAAGTCGAGCGTGCACTACGACCAAGGCGAAAAGAACGGCCTGGAAACCCGCTGGTACCCCCACGGCCAGAAACAGTTCGAGGTCAATTGGGTGCACGGCGCCCGCAATGGCATGCTCAAGGAATGGTTTACCGACGGCAAGGAAAAGCTCTCGGTGGCCTATCGCAACGGCAAGCGGCACGGCAAAGTCGTGCAGTGGTTCAACAACGGCGGTAAGCAGCTCGAAGGCGAATACGTCGACGGCCACCAGGAAGGCAAAGTCGACGAATGGTATGAGGACCAGACCAAGGCCAGCGAAACGCACTTCGTGCACGGCGTGCCCGAGGGAACCCAGCTCTACTGGCACCCCAATGGCCAGAAGAAGGCCCAGATGTCGTATCACGACGGCATGCGCGAAGGTCAATGGGCCGAGTGGTACGAGAACGGGCAGCCCAAGTCGACCGGCCAGCACGTCCACGACAAGCCCGACGGCGAATTGCGGGCCTGGTATCCCGACGGCAAGCCAGCCGCGGTGCGGCACTTTCTGGCCGGCCAGCGGCACGGCGAGTGGACCGAGTGGGACGACGACGGCAAGATGGTCAGCAAGCACGTCTACGAAAACAACGTGCAGCTCGACTGAGCGGGGAGCGGTAGTCCAGCCTGGCTCTCACGCGGCAATACGCTTGCGGGCGGCAGCCGCTTACCAAGGCCCCACGCAGTTCTTGCGGCGAGCGCCCGTGCGTGTGGTTACGAGCGCATCTTGGCCGGCAGCGTGAACGAATACAGCACCACGACCGCACCGGCCGACAGCAGTGACCAAGGGGCCCAGTCGGCAGGCGCGATTTCGCGATATGCCGGAGCCATCTGCTGGGCCAGCGCCGCCGCGGTTGCGTCGCGGCTGGGTTGCAGCACCGCCTTGTCGATCAACAGGCATTCCAGGCCCAGAATAAACGCGTAAATTCCCAGCGCCAGGAAAAATGATCGTAGCACGTCGCGGTCCTCTGCTTAACCTGGGCGAGCGGCGAAAGCTAAAACGGCTGCACCGAAATTTCTCATCGACTCACTTGCCCAGCCGACTGAAGTCGACTCTGCCGCCAGCGGCCACTGGGCAGGCCGACCAGGTCGTGTCGTAGAGGGCGAAGCGAAAACGCGGGGCCAGCGACCGGCGCGGCCCCCGGGGGCGGCGAGCCAGCACGCCGGGGCGGTTGGCGGCCGGTTGACGGCAGTCCAGGCGAGCCAGTCGAATCCGGCCCTAGCGGTGGGATTGTGCCTCGTCGGCCACTCGTGCACGCCGTGCGGCCTGCGTAATCCAGGAGCATTTGGAAAAACTCGCCGCTCTTGCCCCTGGCGTCAATAATAGAAGCAGGCTGTCCGATCAATTGCCAACAGAGACGCACCCCCAGGCGCGCAAAAGGCGGTTGTTCGGTTTTTCGGGTGGTCCTATAATATCGTTGGATTCCTGTGTGGAGCATCCGCTATTGTCCGCAAAACCCAAACTTCTGTTCATCGGTGATTCCCGGCCCGAACAGCAGCAGGTGCTCGGGCCGCTAGCCACCGCTTACGATGTCGTGCAGGTTCGCAGTCCGCTGCGGGCCCTGGGACGGCTGGCGCGGGAGTCGTTTGCGGGCCTGTACGTCGACGGCGAGCATCTCGACCAGGCTTTTCAACTCGGCAAGCTGCTGCAGAACGAGCGGATTCTCGAGGGCATGCCCGACGGCATCGTGGTTCTCGACGCCGAGAACACGATCGTTTGGGGCAACTGCCGCATTCGCGAGTGGACCACGGCCGAGGCGGTCGTCGGCGCGAACTTCTACACGGTGCTGGGCAGCCCCGAAATTTTGGGCCCCGACTTCT
>CAZPED010000617.1:0-2700 GCA_964585335.1 uncultured Planctomycetaceae bacterium
GGCAGCACGGCCGAACGAATCGACGTCGGCTCCATGCTGCGGAGCCGCTCGACGAGCGTCATGAGGGTATGACCGGTGTCGAAGATATCGTCAATTAGCAGCACGTCGCGGCCGCGAATGTCGGGCAGCAGCGACACGTCGATTTCCAAGGCCCCGGGACGAGTGGCGGCGCCGCGATAGCTGCGCGCTTGCAGCACGCCGACCCGAAGCGGCAAGTCGAGCCGGCGCATCAGGTCGGCCAGCAACACCAGGCTGCCGGTCATCACGCCCACCATGGTCAAGGGTCGCTCGGCATAGTCCCTGCCGATTTGTCCGGCCAGCCGCTCCACGCCGGCCAGAATTTGTTGCTCGCTAAGAATTTGCTTCACGGAAATCAGCCAGGTCCCAGAGGTTGGCCCCCGGGTTGAAACGGCCGGGCGGCGCGCGACGCGGGTTGCGTGTGCCCATTGTAGAAATCGGCCGCGCCAGCGAACAGGCGGTGCCGCCGGGGCTGAAATCGCGGCCAATTTGCCGCCGCGCCGCTCGCCGCGCGACGTAGGCGGAAGCCGCCCGGGCGAGTATATTATCACTTGACACGCTCGCTCTAGGACGGGGCATTCCTTGACTGTGGTCGCACGGCCACGAGCGGAGTGGCAAACGTGGAAGCAAAACTCGTTGTCGTCGGCGGCGAAACCAACGCACGCCAATACGATCTTGCCCTGCCCACCATCATTGGCCGCAGCCGCAGCACCGATCTGACGCTCGGCCATCCGTTGGTCAGCCGCCATCACTGCGAAGTGTTCGAAGCCGACGGCAAGCTGATGGTTCGCGACCTCGGCTCAATGAACGGCACGTTTCTGGGTGAAACCAGGCTCGCCGAGCAACCGTTGCCAGTCGAGCCCGGCGATCTGATCACCGTGGGACCCATTACGTTTCGCGCCGTCTACCGCGTCGTCGAGCGCCGCGCAGCGCCAGGCGGTTGGGAAGCCCAGGGTCAGACGGTCGATTCTCCGCTGACGGGCAACGTGCACGACCCGCGCCCCACGGCCGTTCGACCGCCGCGCCCTGGCGACAGCGCGGTCGATTAGTCCCTTTGGTCGATAGCGGTTGTGCCGTGCAAGGCTTCGCTGGCTGCAATTGCCAGAGGCTTTACGCCCGACCACAATGGTGGGCCGATGTTCAAACTTGTGCCGCCAGGAGCCGAACCATGCCGCATCGGATCGTCGCAAGCGCCGCGCTGCTGTCCGCGTTCCTGTCGCTGGCTGGCGCAAGACTGCCCGCGGCCGAGCCAGCCAGTGGTAACGACGCGGCGGCCCGGCCCAAGCATACCAATCGGCTGGCCAAGGAGACGAGTCCCTATTTGCGGCTGCACGCGCACAATCCGGTCGATTGGTATCCCTGGGGCGAAGAAGCCTTGGAGAAGGCCAAGCGCGAGAAGAAGCTGATCTTTCTGTCGATCGGCTATTCGAGTTGCTACTGGTGCCACGTGATGGAACGCGAATCGTTCATGGACGAGACGATCGCCGCCACGCTCAACAAACATTTCGTCTGCATCAAGGTCGACCGCGAGGAGCGTCCGGATCTCGACGAAGTCTACATGCACGCCCTGCACGTCTATTTGCGCCTGGTGGGCTCGCAGCAGGGGGGCGGCTGGCCGCTATCAATGTTCTTGACCCCCGATGCCAAGCCGCTCATGGGCGGCACCTACTTTCCGCCCCACGATCGGGAGGGAGGCCGCATTGGCTTCGACACCGTGCTGGCCCGGGTGGTCGAAGCCTGGACCGCCGAGCCCGAGAAATGGCAGAAAACCGGCGACTCGCTGGCCGGCTACGTGGCCGAAAGCTTGCAGCAGCGGCCCATCCTCAAGGTGCCGCGTTTCGATCGGGCCAAGATCGACACGGTGCTCGCCGGGCTGGCCGGCCAATACGATCAGCAGTACGGCGGGTTCGGTTTCGACCCGGCCAACCCCCGGATGCCAAAGTTTCCCGAACCGTCGAACCTGGTGTTCCTGCTCCACTACGCGCGCCGCTACCAGGGCGACGAAGCGCGCAAAATGCTGCTGGGCACGCTCGACAAGCTGGCACAGGGCGGAATTCGCGACCACCTCGGTGGCGGCTTTCATCGCTACAGCACCGACCGCTATTGGCGGGTGCCGCACTTCGAAAAAATGCTGTACGACAATGGCCAACTGCTGAGCGTTTATGCCGAAGCCTATGCCCTGCAGCCAAACGAAACCTATCGCCGGGTGGTGGATGAAACGGTCGAGTTCCTCACGCGTGCGATGACCGACGCGGGCGGCGCGTTCTACGCCGCGCTCGACGCCGAGACCGCGGGCGAGGAAGGACGCTACTACGTTTGGGACCGCACGGAAGTCGAGCAGGTACTTTCGGCCGACGAATACACGTTGGCGGCCGGCCTGTATGGCGTGGCCGACGAACCGAACTTCGAGGGGCACTACATTCTGCTGCTCGCGCGGCCGTGGGGCGAAGAAGCCCGGCAACGCGGACTCAGCCAGGCCGCGCTCGCCGAGAAGTGGGAGCCCATTCGCGCCAAGCTTCTGGCAGCGCGCTCGAAGCGCCAACGCCCGCTCACCGACACGAAGATTCTCACCGCCTGGAACGGCCTGGCCATTCGCGGGCTGGCCGACGCGGGCCGCGTCTTCAAGCAAGACCGCTACGTGCAGCAGGCCAAGCGGGCGGCTGAATTCCTGTTGGCCAAGTC
>CAZPED010000618.1:0-2695 GCA_964585335.1 uncultured Planctomycetaceae bacterium
CCGCTGGCGCACGAGCCGGACGCGACCGTCCCTTGCGCCGTAGTGGGACTCGCAAGTGCGAGAAGTACGACGAACGTCAACAAGTAACGCATGGCAACGCGCCTCATGGCAGCAGGGTGAACCGGTAACGGTAAAACGGGCTGCGGGCCAGGTCGGCCGGCAACGTCAGCCGGTCGGCCAGATGACTCACGGGGTCGACGCCCCCTCCCAGGCGATCGCTTAGCGCGCAGGCCTGGCTGCAAAACGGCGGCAGGCTGGGCTGCTCGCCGTCGCGGGTGTCGGCCTCGACCAGCAAGCGCACCAGCGGCAGGTGCAGCAGGGCCGCGGCCGCCACGCCCAGGTAGCCGTAGCCGCAGCCGGCCAAGCGCCGCATGGCGCGCGTTGCCGCTGCGCGGTCGTACTCGGGCCAGCGGTTGTCGGGATTCGCTTCAAAAACGTCGATGTGCCCGGGGTATCGCGCGACCTGGCTGGCCAGAGTCACGGCGCGGCCGCCGTGCCATTCGCGCACCTCCAGGCAAAACAACTCGTCAGACCACCAGGCGGCCTTGGCTGCGTGCGAGTGGTCGCCGCGACCAGCCACGGAAATCAGGCCGCGCCGGCGAAACAGCAACAAGTCGCTGTCGCGAATCTCGTGCATGGCCCGCCCGAACGTAACGCAAACCAGTTGGGCTGTTGTCATGGCGCTTGCTCAAAAAAAAAGAGCCCATCGCCGGACGCGGTGTCCGACAATGGGCTCTTTCGATACCTGTTGACTTTGCTCAGGCTCCGCCGATACCCCTCAGCGACGACGGCAACCTATCACAGCCGCTGGCCTGATTTCAACGCGCCAAGTTTTCCTCGCCCGGGTCTGCGGCGGCCGCCAGCCGTTCGAGCTCTGCCACGGCCTGTAAGAGTTGTCGCGTCAGCGGCCGATCGTCGGAGGCATGCAGCGAGTCGGCCACCGAGCGGTAATACCACAGCGTGCCCGCTCGGCATCCAGAGAATAGCGACCAGAGTTGCTCGCCCAGCCGCTGATAATCGTCCAGCAGCGAGCGGACGTTGTGCAACTTGTCGGCCGCGCAGATCAGCCGCGTGGAGTGGGTTTCCGCGGGCAGCCGGGCCAGGTACGCCTCTTTGCGGGCTCGCCAGGGTGGTTTGGGCGTCTGGTCGGTGTCGGTGCAGCCTTGCACGATGGCCAACACGTCGGGGCCAAAGCGGCGCTCGATCTCGGCCGCCGTGGCGGCGCCGCCTTGATCTTCGATGGCGTCATGCAGCAGCGCGGCGATGGCTTCGTCCTCGCTGGCGCCGTGCTCCAGGGCAATGGCGGCAACCGCCAGCAAGTGGGCCAGGTAGGGCACGTCCGAACCCTTGCGCAACTGCTCGCCGTGCAGCTCGTGAGCCAGCAGCAGCGCTTCGCCGAATCGTGCGGAGAGTGCCATC
Source organism: uncultured Planctomycetaceae bacterium (assembly GCA_964585335.1). GTDB lineage: Bacteria > Planctomycetota > Planctomycetia > Pirellulales > PALSA-1355 > CAZPED01. The sequence continues at coordinate 1,420 of CAZPED010000618.1, forward strand.
GCCTCTTCTTGTCGCGACTAACGGGTCGGATTGAACGGCCGCGTGGCCAGCCGGCCGCCCTGCCCTCCCTCGTACAAATTGAACTCGGCCCACACTGGCATGTGGTCGGAAACTTTCAGGGCTTCCTCGACCGTCAGGTTGAACTCGCGAATCAGGTCGAACACACCCCAGCGACCGGTGTATTCGACCGTCGCCAGTTCCGAGAAGATGATGTTGTCATACATCTTATCGCCCCGGGTGTTGGTGGCCACACCGGTCACGGCCCAGTGAATATACGGCAACTGCCCCAGCCGGCCGAGGTGGTGCTCGTCGACGTTCAGGTCGCCGAGCAGAATCACGTCGTCCTCGCCGCGGCCGTCGTCGCGCACCAGCCGAAAGACGTCGGCCAGCGCATCGAGCTCTTGCGCGGTTTCGTCAGGATCGGTGTGAATGTTGACCAGCGAGAACGTGAACGCCTGGTCGGCTGGGGGGCCGCGCACCCGGAACCAGCCCACCAGCGGCTCGCGGTGCAACAGGTCGTCGGGATCGGAGACCGTATACAGCGCGCTGCGGTCGACTTCGACGCTAGCGGTGTCGTAGACGAAGGCATACTGTTCTTTGCTGTTGGTGCGCCCCAGCCGCGGGCCGACCACGGAGTCGTAGTGCCGGCCGGTGGAGTTGATGGCGTCGACAAACTGCGGAATGACGTCGTGCTTGGAGCGGACCTCCTGGATGGCCACGATGTCGAAATGCCGGGCCACCTCGGCCAACAGGCTGCGGACGCGGGGGTCGGCAATCTTTTTGTCGCCGAAGACCTGAATATTGAACGAGGCGATGCGGATCGTGCCGGCCTGCCGCTGTACCTGCGGCGTGCCCACGGCCATCTCTTGTTCGCCCGCGGCCGGCGGCCGCGGCTTAAAACCCAGGTGTTCGAGACCCTGAATCTGAAAGTGCTGCGTGAACAGCCAACCGCCGCAAATAGCGGCCGAAACGAGAACCAGCAGAATGAATTTGCGCATCCGCCCCTCCGTGGGCCAGGCAAACGTCGGCGCGCGCTTCGGGTCCTCATGACCAGGAGCGCTTGTTGAGCGCATTTAGGGACCGCGAAAGATAGCTGGCCCGGCAGACCGGTTGCAGGGCAGTTTCAACCGCCCTGGCCGAGTGCTAGCGGCGTGCCTCGCGAACCAGGTGCCGCAGCTCGGACACTATCAGCTTCTCGACGGCCAGTCGCACGGCCGCCGGCGAGCCGGGCATCGTCAGCACCACGGTGCGGTGCATCAGCCCCCCTACGGCCCGG
>CAZPED010000619.1:0-2692 GCA_964585335.1 uncultured Planctomycetaceae bacterium
TCGCGACGCCGCAGGCCGGCGTTGGCCCGGCTGACCTGGGCGGTCGGCACGCCGGTCATGCAGTGCACGCCGTTGTCGGTTGCGAGCGACTGGTACGGCTTGCCCCAACGCAAAATCGGATGGTTCAACCCCGGTTTATTCTCCCAGACCGCTAGTTGGTCGCTCGCGCGCTACCAGTTAGTAAACGCCCACGGTGGTCGCCTCGGCCAGCTCGTGGAAGGGCCGCACGCCGCTCACTCCGTCCCACGGATACTTGATGTAGGGCCGTTCGCGCTCGCCCTCGTCGCGCTCGAGGAAGCCCGGCACGAAGAACTCCTTGGTCAGCGTGGTCAGCTTGACGCGGCCCGTCTGGCCGTATTCGACAACGCGGTCGGCGTCGTTGAAGTCGACGATTTCCAGCACCGCCCGCGGCTGCGGCGCGTAGTACGAAATCTTGTAGTTTTCCTCGGCGGTCACCGGCTTGCTGCAAGCCAGCCCCATCAGCGTGTTGCCGTAAGTGGGCGTCATGTACACGCCGTCCAAAAACTCCTCGGTGGCAAACCGGGTCCACTGCGGGGTGAACTCGGTGCCGCCGGAAAAGATGCCCGTGATGCCCGTCTCGGCGATCGAGCTGCCGCGCTTCTCCAGCTCCAGCGCCAGCGATTCGAGCAGCTTGGGCGTGGTGAACATGCACTTGATGTCGTGGCCGGCGCTGAGAATCGTAATCGCCTGGTCAATACAGTGCTGCTTGTAAGCCTCCAGGTGCTCCATCCAGCCCTTCTTGATCAGCTTGATCACCCAGCGGGGATCCAAGTCGATGCAGAAGCAGATGCCGCCGCGAAACTGGGCCAGGTGCTCGACGGCCAGCCGCAATCGGCGCGGGCCCGAGGGGCCCAGCATCAGCCAGTTGGCCCCCGGCGGAAAGTACTCGTCGGGCAGCGTTTTGGAAAACAACGAATAGTCGGTGCGGAAGTCGTCGATCGCGATGCGGCTTTTCGGAATGCCCGTGGTGCCGCCAGTCTCGAACACGTAAATCGGCTTGTCGGCAAATGCCTTGGGCACCCAGCGCCGCACCGGGCCGCCCCGCAACCATTCGTCCTGGAACGGCTCGAATTTCTTCAGGTCGTCGTAGGTGCGAATGTCCTTGAGCGGATCGAACTTGAGCTTCTTGGCATACTCGAGCCAGAACGGGCAGCCGGTCGAAGGATGAAAGTGCCACTGCACGATCTCATAGGTATGCGCGTCGAGCTGCTCGCGCGCTTGCTTAGCTGCCGACTCCAACTCTGCGGCGGAAGCCTGTTCCAGAGCGCTCATGGAAACTCCTCGAGGGTGGGGACCTAGCACGTCAAACGTCACGGGCCGGCCAAAAGGTGGGGCTTGGAGGGCGCGGCCGAACACCCTGAAAATACCCGACCGCACCCGGCAAGACAACTAGCCTGCCGGCTCGCGCAAACGCCTGGTCCAGGAGAGAATTCGCCCCGCCAGCGAGTCGTGGCAGGCCGTATAGATATGGTCCGCGCCCGCAATCACGGCCACTTGCAACGAATTGGCCGAAGTTGCCGCCGCCTCGACCGCCTCGGGCATGCCGCGGAACGCAAAGTCCCCCTGAACCTCGCTCGATCCGTAAGTGACCAGCGACGGCACGCGCACGCGCTCTAAATGCCGCAATACGTTGTAGCGCTCTTCGGGACCGTAGCGATCGACGTATCCGGCAGCCGAAACGTAATAGGCCAAGGGAAACTTGACGAGCATCAACTCGTCGCCGCGCCCTTCGGCCACCAGTTGCTCGGCCGCGGCAAAGGTTTGCTTGAACCCATCGCCGCGCGGGGTTTGGCAAAAATAGGCGTACGACAACCGCGGTGGCGAAACAGCCACGAGCGCCGCCACCTCGGGCGCATCAGCAGCGGCCAAGGTGAGCACCGCCTTGATCGCGCCCAGGCTATGACCCAACAGGCCGACGCGCTCGAACCCGCGCTCGCGCAAGAATTGCAGCCAGGCCGCCAGATCGACGGGCGCCTCGGCAATCCGCTCGAAAGCCGCGCCTTGAAAGCCGCGTCCCTGGGCCGAAGGCCCGGTGCACACGATGTCGTGCCCGCGGGTGTTGCCGCGCAGCACGGCAGCGCCGGCGGCCAGCAGCTTGGGCGCCACGCCGGCCAAGGTCGAAGCCGAGTAGAAGTTGCTGCCGGTGCCGTGAATGCACAGCCAGGCGTCGACCGGGCCGGCGCTCGGCGCGTCGGCAGGGGGCAACTCGAGCGCGCCGTGCAGACGCACACCATCGGCGGCCGTGACTTGAACGAGATCGACTAACATGAGGCGGGGGACGCCGCGAGCAGCGTGCCTGGCGATCGGCTCAGGAACTGGCCGGGTTGGGGCCCGCGCCCAGTTGAGCCAGCACTTGCAACACGCCGTTCAGGTGGGCCAGGCGGGGGCCAAAACGATCGACGAACTCGTTGAGCATGAATTCGCCGTCCATCAGCACGTCGGCGTTATCGGTCACCTCGCGCGTGATGCTGTTGAGGAACTCGACTTGCACCTGACTGAGCGTCTCGGCGGCCAGGCGGCAACCGCGGGCCAGTTCCGGATTCGCGGCCTTCCATTGGTTCAACTCGGCCGCGCGCTGCCGCTGGGGCGAACTCAACTGGTTGACCAGCTCTTCCATCATCTCATTCTGCCGGTCTTGAGCGGCCAGAATGCTGCGCAGCAGGCTGACCTG
>CAZPED010000620.1:0-2690 GCA_964585335.1 uncultured Planctomycetaceae bacterium
CACTTCGACCAGCGGCATCTTGCGCACCGGGTTAAAAAAGTGAATGCCGCAGAACTGCTCGGGACGCTTCAGACCCTCGGCCAGCTTGGTGATCGGAATGGTCGACGTGTTCGAGGCCAGGATGGCCGTCGGCGCCAGCAGCGGTTCGATGCGAGCATAAAACTGCTTCTTGGCCTCGGGATTCTCGATGATCGCCTCGATCACGAGGTCGCAGGGGGCCAGTTCGGCGTCAACCGTGGCCGCGTTGAGCAGCGAGGCAAAGCCCACGGCCTTGCGGGCATCGGGGCCCTTCACTTCTTTGTTGTAGGAAACCTCTTCCAGAATCTGCTGTACGCCTTTGGAGAGCGCGGCGGACACGGCGTCGGCCAGCGTCACTGGAATCTGCCGCTTGAGCGTGGCGGCCGCGATGCCTTGCCCCATGATGCCGGCGCCAATCACAGCCACGTTCTTGATCGGCGTGGGCTTGACGTCCTTGCGGTCAATGCCCGTGTCTTTCTTATTGCGGTCGGTCAGGAAAAACACGTTGATCAACGCGCGGTTGACCGGCGTGCCGAACAATTTGGCCATGGCCTTGGCTTCGGCGAAGCCGGCCGCGTCGGCGTCGGCCATCGAGGTTTCGAGCATCAACTCGAGCGCGGCCTCGGGGGCCGGATACTTACCGCCGGTCTGCCCTTGAATGACTGCCGAAGCCGTGGCGCCGAGGAACCCTAGTTCGGTTTCGCTGATATCGACCGGACCGGCCCATTGCTCGCGGTCGCGCTTCCAGTTACCCGACTTCTGCTCGGCGCGAATGAGCTTGATGGCGGCGGCCAGCAAGTGCTCGGTCGGAGCGACGTCCGAGACCAGCCCCATCGCCGCGGCCGCCTTCGCGTCGAGCGATTCGCCGCTAGTGACCATTTCGATGGCGTTGGCCAGACCCACCACGCGCGGCGCGCGGACGGTGCCGCCCCAACCGGGCAGCAGCCCCAACTTCACCTCGGGGAAACCGTACATCGCCTTCGAGTCGCTCGAAGCCACGCGGCGATCGCACCACAGGGCCAGCTCGGCGCCACCGCCGACGCATTGCCCCTGGTACGCCACGACCGTGACAAACGGCACCTTCGACAGCCGCGCGAACAGCTGGCGGCCGCGGTTACACATCTCTTCGATCTGCGCGCGCGGCGCGTCGATGCTGGCCAGGAACTCGCGGATGTCGGCGCCCACGATAAACACGCCGGGCTTGCCCGAGCGAATCACCAGGCCGGCCAAGTCCTTGCGCTTTTCGAGCTCGTTGAGGTTCTTTTCCAACTCCTCGAGCACGGCTCGCGACAACACGTTGGCGCTGCCCCGCGGATCGTCGAGAGTCAGCACCGCGATGTCTTTGTCCTCGATGCTCAGTTTCATGTAGCCTGCGTCGGCCATAGATCGGTTACCTTTGCTGGTCGGCGGAGTTGGTCGCTAAGAAGTGCCGGCGTCTGGGAAGTTGGCACTCGGCAGAATACCGCGAGGGGCCCAAAGGCTTATTGATAACGCCGGCCAAGCGGCCCTACAAGGGCCGCAGGCGTCAGCTGGACGTTTGCTTCCAGGCGCTGGCAAATCCGGTCTACAATAGCGCGCGGTGCCAGCCCCCAAACATGGCGGCCCTGGCTACCAAAGGCCGTTCCGCACCACGCCCACCCCCGGGGGATTACCCAATGAAGTCATCGATTTCCACGCCCGCCGGCCTGTCGCCCAGCCAGCCGAGCATTCGCCGGGCGCTCGTGGGCCTTGCTTGCGTTGTGCTTATCGGACGCACGGCCGCCAGCTGGGCGCCGGCCGCGCCCCCCGCCCAAACCGTGCGCTTGGTGATCGACTACGGCGACGGCGCCGAATTGCACTTAAGCGGTATTGCCTGGCGCGACGGATTGACGGCCTTTGACGTGCTATCGGCGGGGCAAAAGCACCCGCACGGGGTGCGGTTTCGCCACCGCGGCTCGGGCGCGCTTGCCAAGGTCGAACAAATCGGCGACCTGACCAACGAAGGCAACGGCAAGAATTGGATCTACTCGGTCAACGGCAAGCAGGGCGAAGTCGGGTCGGGCGCCTACCAGTTGAAGGCTGGCGACACTATCTTGTGGAAGTTCCAGGCCTACGAGTAGAATTTGGGCGTTCCGCGCAAGGCCGAGAACGATTGTCGAATACCATCCGCAGCAGAGAGACCGTAACCGTGAAGCGCGACCTGGCGATCAAGACCCTGGTGTTCTGTACCCTGGTGGGCTTCTGCGTGGCCGTGCGGCTGTTGAGCGAACTGCCCAACTTCAGCGCCGTGGCCGCGGCGTCGCTGTTCGCCGGGTTTTACTTTCGCCACCGGGCCGTGGCCCTGGCGCTACCGCTGTGCGTGATGACCATCAGCGATCAGTTCCTGGGCGGTTATACCAAAGGAGTCATGGCGGCCGTTTACGCCGCGATGCTCGTGCCGATGGCTTGGAGCAGCCTGCTGCGTCAGGGGCTGACGCCGCTGCGCGTGGGCGCCGGCGCCGTGAGCTCGTCGGTCACGTTTTTCTTGTGCACGAACTTCGCGGTGTGGTTGGCCTGGTACGCTCACACCTGGCCGGAGCTCGTGCGCTGCTACACCGTGGCCTTGCCGTTCTTCGGCTTCACGCTGGCCAGCGACGCTCTATTTTCGGCCGCGTTCTTTGCCCTGTACGTACTGGCCAGCCGCTGGCACGCGG
>CAZPED010000621.1:0-2683 GCA_964585335.1 uncultured Planctomycetaceae bacterium
GCCCTGCTTGCGACGCTCGGCGACCAGGACGCGCAGGTGCGCGAGGATGCTGCCAGGGCATTGCTCAGCATCAAGCCGGTTGCCCGCGAAACCGCCCAGGCCGTCCTGGACTCGATCAAGTCTGCCGACGGCAAAGCAGTGAATCCTGGCATTGGCTTCCCGATCAACGACGTCGCCGCCGTCGTGCCCGACACCGTCGACCAGCTTACGCGCACGCTCACCAGCGACAGCGCGATCGTGCGCTACCAAGCCGCACAGGCCCTCGCGCTGCTGGGGCCCAAGGCCAAGGCCGCGGTGCCCGCACTCGAGGCCGCTCTGCACGATGCCGATCCTCTGGTTTTCGGCGCGGCTGCCAGCGCGCTGGTGGCCATCGAAAAGCCGGTGTCGAAGCAGGTGGTGCGGGAGCTGGTCGCCCTGGTCGACCAGCGCGGCAAAAACGTCGAAGCCTTGCTCATCCGTAGCCTGGCGGCCGCGAGCGACGAACCAGAAGTGCAGGCCGCGCTGCTTGCGACCCTCGAACGGGCTCACGACGTGCGGGTGATCCAGGAGGCGACCATTGGGCTGGGAGTCGACCGTTTGCACGCCATGCTGAAAGACCAGCGCCCCGAAGTTCGCAAACGGGCAATACGTGCCCTGGGCAGTTCGTTCCTGCAATTCTCGCCAGCCAGGGAAACCGCTTTGCCGCTGGTTCCTCTCTTGACGGATGCCGATGTCGAGGTGCGCCAGCTGGCCATCGAGGCGCTCGGCAGCATTGCCCAGCACTATGCCCCGGACCTCGATCCGTTTTCCGAAGAACCACCTCCGGCGGTGCCTGGCGACCGTGGCTGGGTAGCCGAACAAGTAACGCCGGCCGTGGCGAAGGTCTTGTCCGAACCAAACCCGACGCTGCGCCGTGCGGCAATCGGGTCGCTGGGCATGCTCGGTCCCGAGGCCGAGGCAGCCGTGCCAGCGCTGGCTGGCCTGGCAACCGACCGCGATGCCGACGTGCGATACGACGCTATCGAGGCTTTGGGTGCGATCGGCCCCGCGGCGCAAGTGGCGACGCCGGCGCTCGTGTCGGCTCTAAAGGGCAAACCGTCGCGCGTGCGCGCGGCCGCCGCCGATGCGCTGCAACTGGTGCACGCCAAGGGCCCGGAAGTGCGTGCGGCACTGATCGCGGCGCTGGCCGACGCCGACTCGGCGACCCGGCAAGCCGCCGTTAAGACGCTGGCGGCTGCGGGCGATAGTGGTGCCGCGGCGCCGCTGCTCAAGGCGCTCGACGATTCCGACCCTGCGGTCTGCCAGGTCGCGGCGATCGAGTTGGGAAAGCTGGGTGCCGAAGTGGCGCCGCAAGTCGTGCCCGCCCTGGCCGCCAGGTTCGACAGCGAATTGGGAAGCTCGGCCGTCGAGGGGCTGCTGCTCATGGGCCGGACCGCGCCCAGAGTTGTTGAGCAGCAGATGCTCGCTGAACTCAAGTCCGGCGAGGTGAGCGTCCGTCGCCTGGCCGTTGAAGTGCTGAGCGACGTCGGCAGTGCGGCCGCCACGCGCCCGCTTGTGCGCGTGGTGGTCGGCGCTGAGACGGGCACCGAGATCGAAGTGGCCGACGACCTGCTCGTGCAAGTGCTCGCGCGGATCGGACCCAGCGCGACCGACGCGGTCGACGAGATACTGTCGTCGAATCTCGACCACGTGGAATGGATTGAGTGCTTCGAGGCGGTTTCGCAAATCTTGCACGATATCGGTCCGGCCGTGCTGCCCGAGCTGACCAAGGGCCTGGGTGACCCGAACTCGCGGCGGCGGTTGATTGCCGCTTGGGCTCTGGGCGGTTATGGCGAAGGGGACGCGCCGGCCGTGACCGCGCTGGCCAGGCTGGCGAGCGACCACGACCGCAAATGCCGGCTGGCCGCCATCGAGGCCCTGGGCCGCATTGGCGCGCAGTCCCCCGCGGCCGTCAGTGCGCTCATCGATCTGTTGGCAACGGCGCCGGGTAACTACTCGAGCTGGCGTCCGTTTGCCGACGACGACTACTCTGCCACGGTCGTGGCGCTGATCGTTGTGGGCAGGCCGGCCGTGGGGCCACTGGTCAAGGCGCTGCGGCAACCCGTCGAGCGGGTGCGCCTGGGAGCCATTGGCGCGCTGGCGGGCCTGACGACCTACGCCCTGGCGGCCGTGCCCGAGCTGGAGCATCTGGCCGGCGACCCGCGCGAGCCGGTGCGGACCGCGGCCCTCGACGTGTTGCGGGCCATGGCCGAGCTTGACGCTTTGGTTGCACCGCAGGCCGACGAACCGCCGCCTTATGCGCGTCTGCGCCAAGCGAGCAAGGCTGCGCAGCAGGCGCTCGAGCGGTTGGGCGAGAAGCCTTGATCGCGCGCGGCCTTGAGTATCAAGGCTTCTGTTGTGCGGACCGGCGCTGTACCAGCACGCGGTGAGCGGCGTTAGTCGTCGTGGTGCCAGGGCATTTTCAGCAGCCGCTTGCCGTAGCGCACTTCCAGGCCGGCGGTCAGGGCCACGTAGTGGAAGGTCGAGAGCGACCCGGCGCCAATCGTCAGCTCGTCGATCAGGTCGACCCGCAGCGCCCAGTGCTCGCGGTGCAGGTACTTCACGCCCAGGCCGAAGGGCACCATGCCGACCGTGTCGAGGTGGCGGTCGCCCTGGTCGTCGTGAAAGTAGAAGTCGCTCCAGCCCAGCCCCGTGGTGACAAACG
>CAZPED010000622.1:0-2677 GCA_964585335.1 uncultured Planctomycetaceae bacterium
ACAGCTTTGGCGCCTCGATCTCCACCACCCTGGCCGCCGGAAACTACTACCTCGTGGTCGCCTCGCAAGGAAACTACGGCGACGTCGGGCAATACACCGTCTCCGGCACCATCGCCGCCGCCGACACCAGCGTGGCAGCGCCGACCGGCCTGACCGCAACGGCCGTCGCAGGCCCCGCTGTCAATTTGAGCTGGACCGACAACGCCACGAACGAAACGTATTACGAAGTCTGGCGCAGCCCGGACGCTAGCAACTGGTCGCTCGTCGCCACACTGGGCGCCGGTGCCATCAGCTACTCCGATACAAATGTGTCGGCTGGAGGGGCGTACTACTATCAGGTGCGCGCCGGCAACTCGAGCCAGACTTCGTCGTATTCGAACCAGGCTCAAGCGTCGGTTCCAGCCGGCACTTCCAACCAACCGCCCAGCGGCGCCGATAAGACGATCTCGCTGCTGGAAGACGCCACTTACACGTTCACGGCATCGGACTTCGGCTTTAGCGACCCGAATAATTCGCCGGCCAACAGCCTGCTGGCGGTCAAGATCACAGCGCTGCCGGCCGCTGGCACGCTGACCGACAACGGCCTGGCGGTCACTGCCGGGCAATTCATCTCACTTGCCGACATCACGGGCGGAAAGCTCAAGTTCACGCCGGCCGCCAACGCCAATGGCAGCAGCTACGCCAGCTTTACGTTCCAGGTGCAAGACGACGGCGGCACGGCCAATGGCGGCATCGACCTCGATCCCACGCCCAACACGATCACGCTCAACGTCACGTCGGTGAACGACGCTCCCAGCGGGGCCAACAAAAGCGTCACCACGCTGGAAGACGCCGGATATACCTTTACCGCGAGTGATTTCGGATTCAGCGACACCAGCGACGTGCCGGCCAACAGCCTGCTGGCGGTCAAGATCACGACGTTGCCAATCGCCGGCACGCTCACCGACAACGGCGTCGCCGTCTCTGCTGGGCAATTCATCTCGCTGGCCGACATCACCGGTGGCAAGCTCAAATTCACTCCGGCCTCCAACGCCAACGGCGCTGGCTATGCCAGCTTCACCTTCCAGGTGCAAGACAATGGTGGAACCGCCAATGGCGGCGTCGACCTCGATCCCACGCCGCGGACGATGACCATCAATGTCACGGCTGTGAACGACGCTCCGAGCGGCGTAAGCAAAACCGTCACCACGCTCGAAGACACCGCCTACACGTTCACCACCGCTGACTTCGGCTTTAGCGACTCCAGCGACTCGCCGGCCAACACGCTACAGGCCGTGAAGATCACAACGCTGCCTGCTACCGGCACACTAACCGATAACGGCGCAGCGGTCAGCGCTGGACAGTTTATCTCCGTGGCGGACATCACGGGCGGCAAGCTCAAATTCACCCCAGCCGCCAACGCCAACGGCTCCGGCTACGCCAGTTTCACCTTTCAGGTGCAAGATAATGGCGGAACCGCCAACGGCGGCATCGACCTCGATCCCACGCCGCGGACGATGACCATCAATGTCACGGCCGTGAACGACGCCCCGAGCGGCGCAAGCAAGACCGTCACCACGCTCGAAGACGCGTCCTACACCTTCACGACCGCCGATTTCGGCTTTAGCGACTCGAGTGACTCGCCCCCGAACTCGCTCCTGGCGGTAAAGATCTCGACCCTGCCAGCGGCCGGAACGCTGACCGATAATGGCAGCGCGGTCACTACGGGACAGTTTATCGCAGTGGCGGACATCACGGGCGGCACACTCAAATTCACGCCAGCCGCCAACGCCAACGGCTCCGGCTATGCCAGCTTCACCTTCCAGGTGCAAGATAATGGCGGAACCGCCAACGGCGGCGTCGACCTGGATGCCACGGCCCGCACGATCACGATCAACGTTACCTCTGTGAACGATGCCCCCAGCGGCGCGAGCAACTCCGTGACGACGGTGCGCAGCACGGCCTACACGTTCACAAGCAGCGACTTTGGCTTTACCGACCCGAGCGACTCGCCAGCGAACAATTTGTCTGCCGTGAAGATCACGACGTTGCCGTCGGTGGGCAGCCTGACCAATAACGGCGCGGCGGTGAGCGCCGGCCAGTTCATCACCGCTAGCGACATTGCCGCCGGCAAGCTGAAATTCACCCCCGTTGCCAACGCGACGGGCAACAACTACGCCAGCTTCACGTTCCAGGTGCAGGACGATGGCGGCACGTCCAGCGGCGGCGTCAACTTGGACCCGACGGCGCGGACGATGTCCATCAACGTCTTGCCGGTCAACCGCGCGCCCTCAGGCACGAACAAGACGGTAACCACCAAGGAGGACACGCCCTACACGCTGACGACCGCCGATTTTGGCTTCAGCGACTCCAGCGATTCGCCGGCCAATACGCTGCTGGCTGTGAAGATCAGCACGCTCCCCGCCTCGGGAGCCCTGACGCTCGACGGCAACGCAGTGGTGGTCGGTCAGTTCGTGAGCGCTACCGACATCGCCTCGGGTTTGCTCCGCTACACGCCGCCGACCAACGTCAACGGCGCCGCCGTCGCCAGCTTCACTTTCCAGGTGCAAGATAATGGTGGCACAGCCAATGGCGGCGTCGACCTCGACCCGACCCCCAATACGCTTTCGTTTAACGTGACCGCCGTCAATGACCCGCCCACGGGCTCTAGCAACACCGTCTCGACGCGCGAGGACGT
>CAZPED010000623.1:0-2670 GCA_964585335.1 uncultured Planctomycetaceae bacterium
AATGGAAAAGACCGTTCGCGAGTTCGCGAGCCTCCCTGCTGACAAGCAGCGGGAAGTCCTCGACAAGCACATCGACCGCATGGAAGCCCGCCGCAAGGAATTCGAGAAGCGCAGGGCCGCCGGTGGCGGACCGGGCGGCGGCGGACCTGGAGGCGGCGGGCCAGGTGGACCACGCCCCGGCGGGCCCGGCCAAATGGCAGGCATGGACGCCCAGCGTCGCCAGGAAATGCAAAAGCGCATGCTCGATCGCACCAGCCCCGACGATCGGGCTCGTTGGGGTAACTTCATGCGGCAAGTGGCCGAACGCCGCGCCCAGCGCGGGCTGCCGCCCACGCGCGGTCCGTTCTAGCGCTGCGCGGCGGCAGCGACGGCGCGAAAACGCCTTAGGCCAAGAGCTCTTTGACGACGCGGCCATGCACGTCGGTGAGGCGAAAATCGCGACCGGCGTAGCGATAAGTCAGCCGGGTGTGGTCGAACCCCAGCAGATGCAACAATGTGGCGTGCAAGTCGTGCACGCTGACAGGATTCTCGACCGCGGCAAAGCCAAACTCGTCGGTCGCGCCGTACACGGAGCCGCCCCGGGCGCCGCCGCCGGCCAGCCACATCGAGAATCCGTAGTGGTTGTGGTCGCGGCCGTTGAGGGCCGGCAGCTCAGCGACCGGAGTGCGGCCGAATTCGCCGCCCCACATGACCAGCGTGCTGTCGAGCATGCCCCGCTGTTTCAAATCGGCGAGCAAGGCCGCGATTGGCCCGTCCCAATCGCCCGCCAGCTGGCGGTGCTGCTTTTCGAGGTTGTCGTGATTGTCCCAGGGCTGCCCAGCGCCGCTCCAGACTTGAACGAATCGCACGCCCCGTTCGAGCAAGCGCCGCGTGATCAGCAGTTGCCGGCCGTGCAGGCTGTCTCCATACAGCTCGCGTATCGAAGCCGGCTCGCGGGCAATGTCGAAGGCCTCGGCCGCTTCGCTCTGCATGCGGTAGGCCAGCTCGAACGACTGAATGCGAGCCTCCAATTGGGGATCGGGTAGGCGAGCTTGCTGGTGCCGGCGGTTCAGCCGCTGCACGGCGTCAAGCTGGCGGCGCTGCTCGTCGTGTGAAGTCGTCGTGTTTTGAATGTGCTCGATGAGCTTGTCGATCTCGGTGTGCTTGGTGTCGATGTACGTGCCCTGGTACGCGCCGGGCAAAAAGGCCGAGCGCCAATTCTGCGTGGCCACGATCGGGTAACCGCCAGGGCACATCGCGATGAACCCGGGCAGATTCTGGTTTTCGGTGCCCAGGCCGTAGGTGACCCAGGAGCCGAAGCTGGGGCGCGGCAGGCGGCCATCGCCGCAGTTCATCAGCATCAGCGAAGGTTCGTGATTGGGCACTTCGGCCGTCAACGAACGAATGATGCACATGTCGTCGATGTGCTGGGCCGTCTTGGCGAACAGCTCGCTGACTTCGATGCCGCTTTGGCCGTAACGGGCAAACTTGAAGGGTGAGCGCATTGCCGCGCCGGTCTTCCGCTCGGTGCGCAGCGTGGTGGGCAGCGGCTGGCCGTGATGCTTGTCGAGCGCCGGCTTGGGGTCGAAGGTGTCGACCTGCGAAGGCCCGCCGTTCATGAACAGGTGCACCACACGCTGGGCTTTGCCGGCAAACTGTGGTGGCTTGGGCGCCAGGGCCCCGGCGGCCGCTTCGGCGGCCAGCGCTCCATCGGCCGAGAGCACTCCGGCCAGGCCCAACAGGCCCAGGCCCATGCCGCTGCGCGCAAGCAGCTCGCGCCGCGTCAGCGGGTGCAGGTTCGATGGTTGAGAGCGGCGTGCGGTCATGAACGTTAATCGATGAAACCGAACTCGTTGGATTCGAGCAGTCCCTGGGCGAGCTGCTGCCAGGCCAGCTCGTTGTTTCGGCCGACCAGCTCGAGCGTCCATTGTAATTCGTCGGCCGTCGGCTCGCGCAAGTAGGCCAGCTGGTACATGCGGCGGATCCGGGCTGCCGGATCGGCCAGCGACAGCACGTCGGCCCGCGAGGCAAAACGGCGCGCGGCTTCGATCGAAAGCGGACTGTTCATGAAGAACAGCGCCTGCTGCGGCACGGTGGTGGCGCTGCGCAGCGGACTGCTGGAGTCGGGGTTGGGAAAATCGAACGTGCGGAACAGGCCCGGCAGGTTCAAGCGGTCAATGTAACCGTAAAGCGTGCGCCGAGCGGCCGCCGGCTCGAGGATTCCGCGCACGGGCTGACCATACAAGCGCTCGTCGAGCGCTCCCGAAACGCTCAGCAGTGCGTCGCGTGTCGATTCGAAGTCGAGCCGCTGGCGCTGGGCACGCCAGAGCCAGATGTTCTCGGCGTCGACCTGGCGGCAATCGGCCCGGTCGTCGCTGGCCTGCTGATAGGCGGCCGACAGCACGATCTGGCGGTGCAACTGCTTCAGCGACCAGCCATCGGCCATGAACGTGGCGGCCAGGTGGTCTAGCAGCGCCGGATGCGTGGGAGGTTCGCTGCGCGCGCCAAAGTCGCTGGGCGTTGCCACCAGCGCCGCGCCGAAATGATGCTGCCAGACGCGATTGACCAGCACGCGGGCCGTGAGCGGGTTGTCGGCACGCACAATGGCGCGGGCCAATTCCAGCCGGCCGCTCCCTTGCGTGAAGGGCATCTCGTCCGCCTGGCTGAGCACGCGCAGGAAGCGCCGCGGCA